>CAYOTU010000238.1:0-5962 GCA_964406905.1 uncultured Myxococcales bacterium
GTGAGGATGAACCACGCCATAAAAGCCCTCGATGCCTTCAAGGACATCCTGCGCCACCGCCGGGACGTTGGGACCCGTACTGAGACAGCGAGGAAGCTCTACCAGTCGGCCCTCATGTCCGTCGCCCGGATCTTTTATTCGACGGGGCAGTTCGACACAGCGCTCAAATACTATGACCAGATCGAACGGTACTCGGAGAACTGGCTTCAGTCCCTCTTCGAGAAGTCCTGGACCTACTTCCGTGCGTCGGACTACGAGCGGGCCATGGGCAACCTGCATACCCTCAACTCTCCGTACTTCGGGGAGCAGTACTTCCCCGAGTCTCGGGTGGTTCAGGCGGTGATCCTCTACGCCAACTGTCGCTACGAGGACGCCATTGTCGTGGTGGAGCGGTTCGTAAAGGACTATGACATCCTTCGAAAGGAACTGGCCACGAACCTGGAGCAGCAGGAGGATGCGACGGACTTCTACTACTGGCTCTCCACCGTGGGGCAGACGGGCAGGCGCTTCTCCGGCCGCCTTAAACGGATCTTCAATGTGGCCCTCAAGGACCAGAAGCTCCACCGCCTCTTCACCCTGATCGTCAGCCTCAACCGGGAAGAGGCCCTCCTCGAGGCTATGCGTCAGACAGCAATTCAGAAGGCCCTCGCCGAGCGGCTGCTGGGTGAGCTGGTGACCTACCGGGAGCTGGCCATCGGCGAGACTGGTGAGCAGGCGAAGGCCCGCTTAGCCGCTGTCCACCGTGACCTGCGCAGGCTCGTTTCTTCAGCGATGAAGGTCAAGTTCGAGTCCCTCAACGCGCTCAAGGAGATCATCGAGGGCAAGCGGGAGAAGACCAAGGAGGGCGGCGAGACCGCATCCCAACGGAGGGCGGACAAGCGGCTCTATTTGAACTGGCCCTTCGAAGGGGAGTACTGGAAGGACGAGCTTGATTCCTACCTGTTCCGGGTAGAGAACCTTTGCCCCACTCAGAAGTAGAAGTAAGGAGCCGCGCGACATGATATACCGCACAGCTTTAGCAGCCATGCTGGCCCTGGCGCTTCTCGCCCCTTGTTCCCTTTCGGCTCAGCCTGCTGGCGAGCCGAAGCCCGGCGATCCGGGCTACAGGCCCTCGATCACGGGGCCGAAGGAGACCAAGGAGCCGGTCAAACCGAAGGACCCCGCCGGGAAGCGCAAGAAGCCGAGGATCTCCGCTGAGGATCTGTACCGGGTCAAGCCCAGCCAGTCCGAGGCGAAGTTGCAGGCGGCCATCGAGTCCCTGTACAGCATCATCGACTACGCGCCGGACGACGATCCGGAGAAGGCCGGCTACCTGGCCCGTCTGGCGAATCTCTACTGGGAGAAAGCCGAGAGCTACTTCATGAAGGCCTACTCGCCGGAGATGGACAAGGAAATCTCCGACGCGATCGACACCGGGGATCTGGAGCAGCACAAGGCCGCAGAGGGCAAGCGCCAGCGCTTCCTTGCCCTCCAGGCCGAGTGGCGGCAGAAGGCCATCAAGATCTTCCAGGAGATCGAGGCCAAGTACCCCGATTACCACAAGCTGGACATGGCCCTGTTCTTTCTCGGAAACTTCCTCACGCAGATGGATCAGCCGGACCTGGGCTACGAGTATTACGTGAAGCTCATCACTCGCTTCCCGGACTCGGACTACCTGGCCGACACCCTGGTCAACATCGGGGACTACTACTTCGAACAGAATGACTACATGACCGCGCAGGAGTTTTTCTCCCGGGTCGAGACCTTCTCCGAGCATCGGATGTATGGCTACGCTCTCTACAAGAAGGCCTGGTGCCACTACAACATGGCCGAGTACCAGGAAGCGTTCGCGGGTTTCGTCAAGGTGATTCAGTACTCGATGAAGCTGGAGAAGCAGGGCAGGAAGCCCCGCATCGGATTGAAGAACGAGGCCCAGAAGGATCTTGTCCTGGCCTACAGTCAGGTCGGTAAAGAGGGGCAGGCGATCCCGTTCTTCAAGCAGCTCGCCCCGGAGATCTACCTGATCCTGGCAGCGCAGCTTGCCAACCTCTACCTGGAGCAGGGCGAACCCAAGAAATCAATCCTGATGTACAAGAACATCATCGCTGAGACCATCAAGCAGGAGCCGGAGAGCCCCAATCTGCTGACCTACCAGCGGGCGATCGTCGAAGCCTCGGACAGGACCGCGAATAAGCTCGAGACCCGCAAGGAGGTCAAACGCCTCGTCGAGCTGTACCGCAGGTTCCAGGAGAAAAACTCGTCGATCATCGACCAGGAGCGCCCCAGAATCGAGGATCTGTTGGGGAAGATGGCCGTCACCTACCACCTCGAGGCCCAGAAGCTCGGCGACCGCAAGACCATGCTCCTGGCCCAGGAGGTCTACGACCACTACCTCAACCTCTTCCCCGACGCGGGGGAGCGCTACCGCATGACGATGAACCTCGCTATCCTCGACTACCAGCTTGAGGACTACGAGAACGCGGTCCAGCGGTACGAAGAGGTCATCGCAATGGACCCGAAAGGCAAGCACGCGGAGGAGGCAGCGTTCACGTCCCTTCTCGTGTACTACAAACTCATCGATCTGAAGGGCAGTGCGATAAAAGAAGAAGACTCTGATATCGAAGATCAGACGGAGAAGGAGATCCCGGAGATCTACCAGAACATGATCCGGGCCTGCGACCGCTACGTGGACATGAAGCCCGAGGACCAGGAGCAGGTCATCCAGGCCAAGTTCGCAGCGGCGAAGATCTACTACGACTTCAACCACTACCCAGAGTGTGCAAAGCGCTTCACCGAGATCATCGAGCGCTGGCCCGAGCACGAGAACGCGCCGGATTCGGCCAAGATGCTGCTGTCTACCTTTATGATGATGCGGGATATCCGCAACCTGAACGCGTGGGCCGAGAAGCTCTACGCTATCCCCGTGCTGGCCCGGGGCGAGCTCCTGATCATCATCAACAAGATCCGCGACCGGGCTCAGTTCAACCGCTGCTTCGAGTACGAGTTCGACAAGCAGCATGAGCGGGCCGCCACCTGCTTCCTGGGCTATGCGAGGAACTTTTCCACATCCAACCTGGTGGACAAGGCCTTCTATAACGCGGCACTCAACTTCCAGCGGGCCAAGAAGTACCTCCTGGCTCTCCAGGCCAACGCTGGGCTGTACTCCTGCTGTGCGAAGTCATCGGAATTGGGTCCCCGGGCCCTCTACCTCATAGCGGACACCTTCCGTATGGCCGGGGTATATGAGCAGGCAGCGGTGAACTTCGAGAAGTACGTCAAGTCCCACCCGAAGTCCCCGAAGAACAAGGAGGCCCTCGTCTACGCGTCCAAGTTCCGCCGGAGCCTCGGGCAGTACAAGCTGGCCATCATAGACTACAAGCTCTACATTCGCCGCTTCCCCAAGGACTCAAAGGTCCCGGCGGTCTACTTCGACATGGGGATGCTCTACAAGAAGCAGAAGAACCACAAGCAGGCGATCAGCCACTTCCGGAACTACCTGAAGAAGTACCGGAACCGGGGCGGCGTCAACTACCTCCTGGCCGCGTACCAGGAGATCGGGGACTCCCTGCTCAAGACCCGCCAGAAGCCCAAGGCGCAGAAGATGTTCCAGGAGGTGATCGATACCTTCAAGGCCCTCCCCCCGGAGGAGAAGAAGACCATCGACGCGAGGGGCCTCTCGTCCATCGCCTGGGCCTTCTTCAACCTAGGCGACGAGGCCTACAAGGAGGCGGTCCGGATCAAGTTGACCCGGAAGAAGCTCAAGGAGAACACCGAGAAGAAGATCGCGGGCATTCTCCGGTCCCAGGAGTACTACCTCACGGTCCTCGCACTCAAGCATCCCTACTGGACCACCGCGGCGCTGGCCCGCATCGGGTCAGCGTGGCAACGCTTCGCCGCGGAGTTCGAGAACTCCCCGCTGCCGTCGGGCCTCACCATCGACGAGAAGGAGTTCTACAGGCTCCAACTCACCGAGGAGGCGGGCAAGTTCCGCAAGCAGGCATCGGACGCGTACAAGCGCTGCCTCGAAGAAGCGGTGAAGAGTCGGGTCTTCAACGAATTCACCGACAAGGCGGAGAAGGAACTCTCGGTCCTCGAGTTCAAGTTCAGCGGCATGAAAGAGTTCCGGGCCCGTCCGGACTACTACGTCAAGCGAACCAATCCCCCGGGCTTCAAGCCGCGCCCCGCTGAGTTCCAGAGCAAGCAGGTCGAGGAGGAGCCGGCTCCTGAACTTTCCACCGGCGATCCCGGTGCAGTTGATCCCAGCCGGGAGCCTGCGACCGTGGATCCCGCTGCCGGTGCGGCCGAAGGAGGCGCGAAATGAAGCGGCTGATCATCATCCTCGCGCTGAGCCTCCTGGGTCTGTCCATAGCGTCCGCACAGGAGGCTCCCGCAGAGTTCCCAGCGGCGGCCCCTGGCCCCGCTCCCGTTGCTCCTGCTGGCCCCGATCCCCAGGCAGCCTTTGTCCAGGCCATGGAGATCCTGGAGGGGAATCCTTACCCGACCGCCGCAATTCTGGATGTGGTTTTTCCCCTGCTGGACGCAGCCTACAAGGGCGGCGTGGACCGCACTGAGGTGCCGTACAACCTAGGAGTTATTGCGTACCGCCGGGGCAAGCTGGACGAGGCGGTGCGGCTGTTTAATGACGCCAGGGTCCTGGACCCATCCAACGCGGACATCGTCGCTATGCTCGGGCGGATTGCCGCGCGTCAGGGACGGGGAGCTGACGCGGAGGCACTCATACAGGAGGCCCTCGCTATTGATGAGTACAGCTCCGTAGCGCTGAACTATCTTGCGAACAAGGAGAACCAGGCCCGGAACTACGAGCAGGCCCTGGTGTACTGCCGCAAGGGGCTCCTGGGGAATCCGGACAACCTGGACTCCTACCTCAACATGGGGATCGTCTACTACGAGACAGATCGTTTCGAGTTGGGGGAGTTGGTCTGCCAGAGTGCATTCAAGCTCAACAGTGAGGCCGCACCGATGCGAAACCTCCTGGGCCTGATCTATCTCAAGCAGAACGAGGTCCGGAAGGCCTCCAAGGAGTTTGAGCGCGCGGTCAAAGCTGATCCCGACTACATGGATGCTCGGAAGAACTTGGCCTCTCTGGTGCTTAACTACAAGGACTTCGAAGCAGCGGTGACCTTCTTCGAGGAAGTACTCATGCGGGAGCCGGACAACATGAGGATGCGGCTCAGCTACGCGGTGGCTTTGCGGGGTGTGGACAAATTCGATGCGGCGAAGACCGAGCTGGAGGGTATCCTGGCGAAGCAGCCGGGGAACCTGGAGGCTGGCTATAATCTGTGCATCCTTCTCCACGAGTACCTGGAGGCCTATGAGGACGCGCTCAAGCAATGTGCGGATTTCCAGGCCCGCATCGACAAGAGGCACGGAAAATGGCGGGAGATGAACCAGCGGATCAAGGGAATCAAGGAGACCATCGAGGTCCTCAAGGAGTTCCCAGACGAGGAGCCGGCGCCCAGCGATCCCAGCCGGGAGCCTGCGACCGAGGCCCCCGCTGAGGATGCGAAGCCTGCGACCGAGGCCCCCGCTGAGGATGCGAAGCCTGCGACCGAGGCCCCCGCTGAGGATGCGAAGCCTGCGACCGAGAAACCCGCTGATCCCAGCCGGGAGCCCGCGACCGAGGCTCCCACCAATGGAGGGAACGAATGAGACGGATCACAGCACTTATAATAGCGACCGGCCTGATTCTGGCTGCGGGTACGTCATTGGCCAAGGACAAGCGTAAGAACGTACGGGAGTTCAACTTCGACGAGGATGTCCTCACCGTGGAGTTCCTTAAACCTGACCTGGAGTTCGTGGGGTTGGTCAAGCAGGAGCAGATGGCGAGCCTCATCGAGATCCGTAAGGATTTCGTGGACGAGATCGTCAAGTCGGCGGAGGACCTTTAGGCTGGCGCCAGCTCTCGGAACAACCACTGCGGGGTGGTGTCTGAGGCGGGCGCGGGCGCTGTCGCTGAATTATC
>CAYOTU010000239.1:0-5897 GCA_964406905.1 uncultured Myxococcales bacterium
GGGAGCGAAGCGAGTCGAAGGGCGGGGGAGTTCATAGCCCCACACAAACGTAGTTACCGAAACGCCAGATCTTCCAAATCAAGCTACTTAGTTACGACTGCCCTGGGATCCCAGCCCTTTCCACTGGAAAAAAGCGCTCCACCACGATATGGTTACTGCCTATGTGCTAACATCCCAACCTTGGAGGAAAGACGTAATGAGAGTGACTCGAATCATCCTGCTGGCGCTTGTCGCGCTGGCCCTCGCAGCAGGCTGCAACGAGCAGAAGCAGCCCGCACCCGAGGCGCAGAAACAGGCGCAGAAGGCACCAGAGCAGACTATTGAGGCTGCAAAGCCCGCGACGGAAACGACTAAGCCCGCGGAGGTGAAGCCTGCAAAGGTGAAGCCCGCAGAGGTGAAGCCCACCGAGGCAAAGCCCGCAGAGGCAAAGCCCGCAGAGGCAAAGCCCGCAGAGGCAAAGCCCGCAGAGGTGAAGCCCGCAGAGGTGAAGCCGACCGATGCCAAAGCCGATCCCAGCCGGAAGCCCGCGACCGTGGCTGCGACCGAACCCTACGTCCTTCCCGAACTCGAAAAAGTAGTGCTGCCTGAGTTCAACTACCCCAAGTTCACCGGAAAGAAGATGTCCATCGTGTTCACCGGCAACGTGGTCGGTGAACTCGAACCCGGTGGCTGAGGCAGCAACAAACTTGGCGGTCTGGCCAAGAAGCACCTCTTCCTTGACGAAATGACCAAAGATACCTACGGCGAGCACCTCATCCTCGACACGGGCAACCTGTTCTGCCCCCGCTCCCTCCCAGCGGACGACCAGCGCGAGGCCTTTGAAGCGAAGGCAAAGCTCTACATCAAGGCCTACAAGAAGCATGGCTGCGACGCGCTCGGCTTCGGCGGGAACGACCTGAAGGCGCTGGGTATTGACTTCGCGCGTGCCCTCCAGAAAGAAGCAGGCTTCCCCTTCATCACCACCAACATCCTGGGCCCGGACGGCAAGCCGGTCTTCAAGCCCGGCACCATCGTCGAGCGGGCAGGCATAAAGTTCGGGATCCTGGGCCTCTCGGATCCCAGGACCCCCCTACCCGACGGCTTCACGGTGAGCCCAGCGGCGGACGCTGCGAAGGCGGGCGTCGAGACCCTCAAGGCCCAGGGCGCTCAGGTGATCCTGGTCATGAGCAACCTGGGCAGACCCGACGTCCAGAACCTGGCTCGCGCGGTCCCGGGAATCGACTTCATCCTGGGCGACAAGCAGATGTCCATCCCCCGCTACGTTGAGTCCAAAGACAACTCCCTCTTCGTCGGCTCGGGCCAGAAGGGCAAATACATCAACGTGATCACCCTGAACATCACGGATCTGGCGAAGCGGCCCATCGTGGTGCGGGACATGGGGCAAAAGTTCCTCAAGGAGCTACAGCAGCTCGACTCCCGTCTCAAGCGCTACGCAAAGCTGGCCAACGGTCCGGCTCGGCCCGGCACCCGGGCATCAAACCCGGATCGGTACAAGAACATCATCGAGCGCCAACTCAAGGACCGTGCGGCCCTCCTGGAAAAGGTCAAGGCGCTCCGCCAGGTGGACGGGGACTCGCCCTTCGTCACCTTCGAGAGCGTGGCGATGGACAAGAACCGGAAAGTGAACCTTGAGGTCCAGGGTTGGGTTGACGCGTACAACAAGAAGCACCCCAAGCCAAAACGCGTCCGGCCGAAGGGTGCTGCCAACCGACGGATCAAGCCGGTGAAGGGCGTGCGCGGCACCAAAACAGCGGTGAAGCCGAAGGCAACCCCAGGCACCATCGTCCGCCCGAACGCGGTCGCCCGCCCGACGAACTGATCAGCCGCATACTTCTCGAAAAACCCTCAGGAAGTTCCCGCCCAGGATCCCCGTAACCTCTGCGTCGTCGAACCCGACGTCCAGGAGTGCCTGGGTAATCTGGGGCCAGTCTCCCGCATCGTCGAAGCCCCGAGGGAGATAAATCGGGCTGTCCATGTCCGACCCCAGGGATACGGCTTGCGCGCCAGCCACCTCTGCGATACGGGCAGCGTGGACTGCTATGGCCCGGACGTCCTTGCCGATATTTGGCCCCAGGTACTTGGGGAAGAATATGACGCCCATGACGCCCCCGGTCTCAGCGAGCCGACGGACCTGATCCTCGGTATGGTTTCGCTCGATGTCTTTGTAGGTCCGCAACGCGCCGTGCGAGCAAATGACCGGCCTGGTGGCCGCGTCCAGGATCTGATCAAAGGCCTGATCCGTTGCGTGCGCGGTGCAGACCAGCATGCCCAGCGTCTCCATGCGCCGAATCACATCCCGACCAAACTCCGACAGCCCGTCCAGGGGACGCCAGCGCGACGACGCTCCGTCCGCCACCCCGTTGGAGAAGAAATGGGTCAGGGTGACCATTCGCACCCCGCGATCAAAGAGGTGACCCAGCTCTTCCAGGTCCCCTTCGAGCCCGTGCGCGCCCTCAACCGCGAGGAGGCCGCCGACGCGTCCGTCGGCTTTTGCAGCCAGCATCCCGTCCGCAGTGGTCACAGGGACGACCTTGCCATCCCCCGCGGCCACCACCTCCTCGAAGCGGTCGATAATTCGGTGGGTCCGAGCCCGGGGAGAACCGAGGAAGAACGGCGGACCGGGCGCGTAGGTCGTGAAGGTAGAAATATCAAGCCCGCCCTCTCTCAGGGCAGAATAATTCACCATCGTCGGCATCGGGTGATAGCGCTTGGGCGCGGGATACCTGGTATAAAAATCCCTGCCCAGAAAGTAGCCGCCGATCAGGTAGTGGCTATGCAGGTCCACCACCAGGGCTGCGTTGTGTACGGCACGAGCCCTGTCGGTCACCGGGATCTTCTCGCCTGTCATGGAGCACCTCCAGAACTGCCTGCGGGGTGAGAGGGAGCCGGTCAAGGTCGCGCCCCAGCGCGTGCCTGACCGCGCCGGCCACCGCGGCGGGCGCTGAGATCAAGGAGGGCTCGCCGATGCCCTTGGCGCCGTAGGGCCCATCCGGGTAAGGATCCTCCACCAGGACTACGTCCATCCGGGGCGCATCCATGGTAGTTGGGATAGCGTAGTCCGAGAGCCCCGGGGAGGGGCAACGGCCGTGCTCGACCACAAGGTCCTCCGAGAGGGCCCAGCCCATGCCCTGGACCATGCCCCCTTCGGCCTGTGCGACGAGCATCCCGGGATGGATCGCCCGGCCCACGTCGTGGCCCGCCACCATGTGCAGGACCCGGGTCTCGCCCGAGAGGAGATCCACTTCCACCTCGGCCACGTGCGCGCCGAAGCTGTACACAGCGTACGCCATGCCCTGCCCTGTCTCAGGATCCCAGGGCTTGGGTGGCGGTGCGTACCAACCCGACGCCGCCAGGCTGGCCTTGCGTCGCCAGGCCATTGCGGCCCGCTCACGGAAGGAAACTTCGTCCGACAGACCTTCAGCCAACGCGACCGATCGGATCTCCGCGGCCACGACAGCGGCCGCGCGGCGCACAGCGTTGCCGCTCATGATCGTGGTACGGGAGGCCACTGTCGGCCCGCTGTCCGGGACCTGGGCCGTATCCGTGGCCAGGACCCGCACAGCGGCCGCCGGCGCGCCCAACTCCTCGGCCGCTATCTGTGCGGCGATGGTGTAAGCTCCCTGGCCCAACTCCGCACCGCCGATAGTGACGCTGACGGAGCCGTCCTGGTGGACCTGGACCAGCGCGCCGGAACCCTCCAGGTGCTGGCCCCCGGCGTGGAGGCCGCAGCCGTACATGGATACGGCCAGACCGACCCCTCGGCGGATCCATCGTGATGTGGCGTTGAACGCGTCGGCCGCGGCGACGGCCTCATCGAAGCGGGCCCGTTCGAGGAGCGCGTCCAGCGTGCGCTCGGCCGGGTAGCTCGGCGGGATGTCCTGCCCGGTGATCGTGGGCTCCCCCTCGGCCAGGAGATTTACGCGCCGCACCGTGACACGGTCGACACCTGTCTCCTCTGCCAGGAGGTCCATCATGGCCTCCATCGCGAAGGTGGTCTGGGGCGTACCGAAACCCCGGAACGCGCCGCCGAAGAGATTGTTTGTGTACACGACCAGCGTGTCCACGGACGCGTGGGGTACACGATATGGCCCGGTGACTGTGCAGTTGGCCCGCTCAGAGACCACCGACGAGAGGCCCAGGTAGCCTCCTGCATCCACGTGGAGCGTGGCCCGAAGCCCGAGAAGGGTCCCGTCGGCTTCGGCGGCCAGGGCCAGGGCCATGTGCATCCGGTGCCGCTTGGTGGAGGCTAACACGTCCAGGGCCCGGTCATAGACCAGGCGTACGATGCGACCAGTGCGCGCTGCGAGCACAGCGACGCAGGCAGCGACCTCGGAGGGGTAGTCCTCCTTGCCCCCGAACGCACCCCCGGTCGGGGATTGCACCACGCGCACCATGGCCAGGGGGACCCCCAGGACCCGGGCCACCGCTCCCTGGATATAGTGGGGACATTGGAGGCTGGCATAGATCGTCATGGAGCCGTCCGCACCTGGCACCGCGGCCGCGGCCTGGGGCTCCATGTACGCGTGCTCCTGATAATTCACCGAGAAGTTTTTTTCAATAACTAAAGGCGCGTCAGCGAACGCTCCGTCAGGATCTCCACGGCGCACCTTCTGGTGGACCGCCAGGTTGCCCCCCTCGTGGATAGCGGTCGCACCCTCGGCCAACGCTGACACTGGGTCGGTGACCGCGGGCAGCTCATCGATCTCCAAGCGCACCGCCTGGGCAGCAGCCTTGGCCTGCTCCCTGGTCTCCGCGGCGACCAGGGCCACCCGATCAGCGACAAAGCGAACTCGGTCCACTGCCAGGAGGGGCTGATCCGTTCGCACGCAGCCGATCTGGTTCTCCCCAGGCACGTCCGCCGCTGTGAGGACCGCCACCACACCGGGCATCTCACCAGCCGCAGCGATGTCCACGCCCAACAATTGTCCGTGAGGCACCCCGGCAATTACTACAGCGGCCTCGAGGCAGCCAGGGAAATTCATGTCATCCAGGTACCGGGTCCTCCCCGTGACCTTGTCCAGCGCGTCTACACGTGGGATGTCGGTTCCTACGACCTTGTATTGGTCAGTCATCGCGCCCTCCCCCGTCCCGCCTGTCCTGTGGGAGGGGCTTCAGCCCCGATTCCCGCGCGGCCGCGTCCTCCACCGCATCGATGATCCGCTCATAGCCGGTGCACCGGCAAAGGTTGCCAGCGAGCGCCTCGCGGATCTCGTCCCGGGTCGGCGCTGGATTCGCGTCGAGGAGGGCCCGCGAGGTCAGCACCATCCCCGGCGTACAGAAGCCGCATTGGACTGCGCCCGCGTCCAGGATGGCCTGCTGCACCGTGTCCAGTCCATCCACGCTGAGCCCGGCCACGGTCACCACTGTCGCGCGATCCGCGGTTGCGGCCAGGACCAGGCACGATGGCACAGGCCGGCCGTCCAGGATGACGGTACACGCACCGCACTCGCCCTCGCCGCAGCCCTCCTTCACGTCCACGGCACCGAGCCGCCTGACGAGGTCCAGGAGCCGCTCCAGGGGGCCGACCTCCACCTCGTGAATAACCCCGTTCAGGGTGATCCGAATCTCGGTCATACTGTCCCCTCCCCCGCGGCCGCGGCCAGGTCCCGGAGCAGCGCGTTTGCCGCAACCCGGCCCTTGTACCAGGCGCTCCCCCTGACGTCGTCGATGGGTGCTACCTCGTCCAACACGCGGTCGGCCGCCTCGTCGCGGAACGCAGGATCTCCCAAATCGTCCAGGCTCCGCCCGTGCAGGAAGGCCTCCGCCAACGACAGGCGCAACGGTGTGGGCGCGACAGAGCCAGCGGCCAGACGTGCCCGTATTACGACGCCGTCTTCGAAGGAAAGCGCTGTGGCCAGGCTCGACGCGGCGATGACGTTGGCCCGCCTGGGCCCAAA
>CAYOTU010000240.1:0-3547 GCA_964406905.1 uncultured Myxococcales bacterium
CGCACGGTGGTGTGGGAGCTGGGGGTGGGCGACTGCCCCTGGCTACCCGATCCTTTCCAGCCCCGATGTGTTCTATGTTGTGTGGGAGGGGCTTCAGCCCCGATTCTCCTGTGGGAGGGCCTTTCCAGCCCCGAATGCGTTCTGGCAGTTGGTGTTTTCACGCGGTAGAATAATTAGTAGCCAACTGCAAGGATACAGGTGCCAGAGAAATGACCGACGACCTCGTCATCAACTACCATGATCTACATTCACGTACTGAACCGCGGTCCCTCGGGGGTCCGCAGCCCGGTCGGAAGGGATTGAACAGGAGTGTTATGCGGACCCGCATAAGAGCCAAGGATCTGAGCCAGTTCCGAGGAGAGGCTTTGTGCACGCGGTCTTTAGACGGCGGCATTCACGCGGATGGACGGACATGACATGGAGTTCTGCATGTTATCCGGATCGGCCTAATTATTGTTGGGCATGAGAAATGATGAATGCATTCACAAATTGGATTGACAAGAACCCATCGCCGTTTGCGTCTTTCGTGGCCGCCATCATTGCCGCTTCGGTCGCACTCATTGTCTTGGCACTCACTCACTACTTCACGCGGAAGCGTGAACGTACGCAATTCCTGACTGGCAAACTCGAAGAGCTTTACCTCTCTTTGAACCAAGTCGCCGAGAACAACGCACGATTCTTTAAGCTCATCGCGCTCTGCTTGTCTGGCAACCAAGCCGCACGGCAGCAGCTTGATGCGACAGACGAGATGGAGCTGTTTGGGCATCGGCTCGCCAAGCGGATGATCATGCTCATCCGTCTGTATTTCCCTCGCCTGTCGCCGATCCACCAGAAGCTGTTTGTTGCACAGCAAAGGCTCAATGATCTCATCTTCCAACACCACTCAGAGACGCCTCCCGCACTCGATACGGTAGTGGATGCAAGTGGCCGGGTTGGTCACTTCCTCAGACTGATGGAACAGGAGATCATTCGCAACCGAGACCATCTCCTTGATGACTGCCACTGTTTCCGGCGATACAAGACGACGACGAAGGCCGAGATCGAGACAGAGATTCCGCCACCAGACGGCCCAATCATGAACTTGCCCAACAACGGCATCGAGAGCGACGAGTGACAGCGCGCGGACGCGCTGCCCCTCGCGTCTCATGCCAAGACGTTATGCGGATTCATACAGGGGAGAATGAGATGAACGAACTCGAAGTCACCTGGCAGCGAGCAATTCGGGTCTGGTGGAGCCTCCTTTGGAGGGGGCTATTGTTTGGTCTCTTGGCCGGCTTCATCGCAGGGTTCGTGATCGGTTTTGTCGGGGCGGCCGCTGGAGTTGCGGTGGAGTCCAGGAACACGACCTCAGCTATTGCCGGCGGAATCGTCGGATTGCCCGTAGGCGTGTGGGTCGTGCGAACGGTGCTGCGAAAGACGTTTGCCGAGTTTCGCATAGCACTCTTGACAACGGAGCAGTGAGACGAGGACCTCATAACACACTGCTGCAGCCGATACCGCTGCGCGGTGAGGCTCAGTTGTTGCTCAAACGGCAAAAGAGAAACTCCTCACCCTCAGTCATCCTGGATCCGAATGCCAGCGTGTTTGAGAATCGTCATGAGCGTTCCTCGGGGAATGTCGTATGCATGTACAGGGACCACCGCCATCCTGCCGGAATCGGGATGTCGCAACACGAGGTGGCTTCCGGTCTGGCGAGCTTCCACAAATCCGTGTTTCTTGAGAAGGCGAATGACCTTATGCGGAGTGAGGGCCGCAAGCCTACCCATGACTGACGCTGACCTCCACGGACGCGACAAGGCCATCGTTGTCACCGGGGACGGGTTCGTGCTGCTCGATTAGGCTGGCAACGTAGGCTTCGATCGCATCGACAGCCATCCTGCGGGCTTCGTATACGTCTTTGCCCCAGGTAATGCATCCGGGCAGCGCCGGGACAACCACCGTGAATCCACCCTCCGGTTCCGGCCGTAGGTAGATGTTGTATCTCATGGTTCCTCCTCCTCTCTGCAATGTACTGCAAGCAGACGTGCGAAGCAAACCTGGGCTTCTTCACAGGAGAGGCACGGGGTCAGGCCCGTTCCCACTTGATATATTGTGATATATGGAAGAGTTAGACGACGGCCGCTCCCTCACGGTCACGGCTCTGACCTCGTCATCTTTTTCCACCAGCGCTGGTTATGGGTTCGTGCGTGGGATTCCGGGACGCGGCCGTGGAGCATTGAGAAGAACGCGGGCCGTTCCGTTGGACAGATGGCGGCCATGTAGATGTGGACGAGGAGACCGAGCACCACACCCGCTGCTGCAGCGAAGTGGATCGGGATCGACCAGCGGATCCATGGGCTCCCCGGGGGGGCCAGGGTCATGGCGAGACCGGTCGCGGCGATGATGGCGGAGCCGGCGAGAATAGCGAGACCGAAGAGCTTCTGGCCTGCGTTGTATTTCCCCTGAGGCGGCACCGCCTCCTTGCGGGAGGGGCGGAGCGTGTTGACCAGCCGAACCCGGAGCCAGGCGGGGTCGGTCCGGTCCGGGAGCAGGTGTCTGAGGAACGGAATCGATATCCGTCGCGCTCCGAGGACACTGAAGAGCAGGAAGACCGTGAGCCAGAGCAGCCCCAGGCCTACGTGGGTGCGCAGCAGCGCGACGCGGTCACCGAACATCGAGAGGATCCAGTCGTTGAACACCGTGGGGGTGACCCGGTAGCGGTCCGAACTCAGCAGCGACAACCCGGTGATGAGCTGTAGGATCCAAACCAGCGCGTTGAACCAGTGGAGCCCGATGCCGACGGGGCTATGTCGCCGCAGCATACGGTCCTCGGAGTCCTCTGCTCCGGCATCGAGGGCTGGCTCCGCCGGGGTCCTGCGCATCCGCCCGGCCAGATACGTCGCGCCTTGCCCTGCGATGGCCAGCGCGGCCGTTACGAGGAAGACCGGTCTGAGGATGGCCTCGATGATCCGTCCCTGGAGGGGCGGGGCCTGCCGATCCGGATCCGGCGGATATTCTGCCAGGATCCTTGCAACTGTCTCCGGCGAGCCGGTGTAGTAGACCTGGGGGTCGGTTCGGACCTGGTCGGTCTCGAGGCGCTGCGCGGGGTGCGTCTCCAGATGCCGGGAGGGCAGGCTCGTCGGGTCGTCCAGGTCCCCGAAGATACGGGCTCCCGCCGGGCAGGTCTCGACGCAGACGGGGTTGAGCCCCGCGGCCACCCGCGCCGAGCAGCAGTCGCATTTCACCACGGTCCCGTCGTCCGGGTGGAGAAGCCGCGCATTGTAGGGGCAGGCGTCCACGCAGAACCCGCATCGGATGCAGGCCGTGTTGTCCACCCGGACCAGGCCGTTCTCGTCATGGAAGGTGGCGCCTGTCGGGCAGGCAGCTATGCAGGGAGCGTCTTGGCAGTGGTTGCACTTTCCGACGTAGTGAGTGTAGGACATCCTTGGCGTGGCCGCGTTCGGCGGCATGGGGAAAACCCAATTTCGCTGGACGCCGTCGGGCAGGCCCCACTCCTCCTGGCAGGCGAGCACGCAGGCTCCGCACCCCACACAACGCTTCATATCGA
>CAYOTU010000240.1:3557-5890 GCA_964406905.1 uncultured Myxococcales bacterium
ATATCGATGACCATCACAAGATGAGCCACAGCGGTGACCTCTCCTCTTTTCGTGTCAACAGCTATCCTCAAGGTTGCCCTTCAGGAAGTCATCAAAATTTCCGGACGGAGGTTCGCACTCCTCCTCATGAGGGGCCGGTTCAGGGCACAGCGGCGCAGGCCGCGTCGGGGTCGGGGGTAGCGGGGCCCGCTCCCGCTCGCAGAGCGCTGCCTCTCCCCGAAGCATCACGCCCCCCTCGGTCACGAGCTGGATGAAGTTGATCCGGAACCCCGTGCTCCCCGTGGGCCCGTCAGCTTTGAAGCGACTCAGCAGATCATTGTCGGAGACGCCGTGTCCGAACGCTGTCTCCAGGAGCGGCGATCTCGTACCGAAGCCGTGCTCTGTGAAGACGACATCGGATCGGATTCCGGGGGTGGCCAGGATCCGGATCGGCCCCACGCGGACCCCTTCCCGGTTCTGCAGCCAGACCAGGTCTCCGCTTCGGAGCCCCTTGGCCACGGCGACCTCGTCGTTGACCCACAGGACGTTCTCTCCCTTCTTGTTCGCCAGCCGTCGGATGTTCTGGGTACGTGCAAAGGAGTGATAGGGGCTCCTCCCGCATACGAGCCTGAACCACCCAGCGAGGGGCTGCTCCGGCGCTTCGAAGCTGGGAATGGGATCGAATCCGTGCTGCTCCATGGTCTTCGAGACGAGCGCGATGCGGCCGTCGGGGGTGGGGAAGCGGTGAGGTTTTCCCGGTGCGAGATACGGCTCCTGCTCGTCCAGCAGGTGGATCCCCGTGCGGGCCAGCTCCTCCAGGCTGATCCCGAGGGGCGCCAAGCGCTCATCAAGGTAGCCCGTCACGTCCGGGTTGATGAAGCAGTCGGTGTGCCCCAGGCGGTGCGCGAGCTGCTGCGCTATCCAGTATGGCCCCCGCGCCTCGCCCCGGGGCGAGACGACGGGCTGCCGCAGTGCGACGAAGGGGCGGGGGTGGTCCCCCACGGCGAGGATGTCGTCCCAGCGTTCCAGGTACATCGCCTCGGGCAGGATGAGATCGGCCCACATGGCACAGTCGCTCGGGATCACGTCCACCATGGTGATGAAGTCCAGGGCCTTCATGGCCGCCTCGGTCTTTCCTGGATTCGGGAAGTTCTGGAGGGGGTTTGCACCGTATAGGACCCACTGCCGGATGCGCGCGTCGGGGCCGAGGCTTGCGTCTACGATCTCCTGGCCCGCTACGCCGAAGCGGGTGAACGCGTGCTCGCCCGTCGCGACGCTTTTGTCCATCTCACCGTGAGCCTCCGGACAGGCCCGCGGGCCGAGTTGGATCGTCGAAGGCAGGTAGTAACCCCCCGGCCGGCCCCAGGCGCCAAGCAGCGCTGTCAGGATGGCCGCTGCCCGGGCGCGTTGTGTGTCGTGGCCGTACCAGGCCCCTGAGCGGCCGCAGTGTATCAGGACGCCGGGTTTGCAGCGTGCCATGTCGCGGGCGACCGCTACGATGTCGTCCCTGGGGATCTGGGTCACCTCAGCGGCCCACTCCGGCGTGTATCCGGACAGGCTGCGTTCAAGTTCCTCCAAACCGCGTGCGTAGGTCTGGATGTAGTCCTTGTCATGTTCCTTCCATTCGAGGAGGAGATGGATCCACGTCAGCAGCAGCGCGGTGTCCGTACCGGGGCGGATCGGGAGCCATCGGTCCGCCTTGCTGGCGGCCACTGACAGGCGGGGGTCAACGACAACGAGGCCGGCCCCGTTGTCAAGCGCGTCCGCGAATTCGGCCACCTGCCCCGTCTGGACGTTCTCGCCGATGTGGCACCCCAGCAGGACGATCATCCGGCTTCTGGCCATGTCGTGCCGCTCCGGTGAGCCTGGGCCGTGACCAAAGGTGAGCTGGAAGCCGATGTCACGCGCGCCCCGGCATTGTCCGAAGGAAGGCGCTGTGCGGTTGGGGTTGCCCAGGTGCAGCATCAGCGCGTTGAAGAACCGCGATGAGAGGCCGTGGGAGAATACGCCGATGGATCCGGGGCCGTGGGCCTCCATGGTCTGTCCGGTCTTCTCGGCCCAGAGGTCCATAGCGTCATTCCAGGAGATCGGCTCCAGGCGACCCTCGCCACGCGGCCCCACCCGGCGCAGCGGCACGGTCAGTCTGTTCGGATCCTCGACCTGGTGGCGTCCTGCGTTGCCCCGGGCGCAGAGGCGTCCTCGGCTGCGCGGGTGATCCGGGTTCCCCCGGACGCGAACGATCCGGCCCTTCCGTACCTGGGCCTTGATACCGCAGCGCCAGAAGCAAAGATCGCAGAGGGACGGGATCTCCTCGTCTGGATCCGCACCGACATTCCAGGGCGCTTGGTCCTGAG
>CAYOTU010000241.1:0-5881 GCA_964406905.1 uncultured Myxococcales bacterium
CAGTACGTTGAGGTTGCGCAACGCCGCGAGAGCGGATGCAGCGGCGGCCGAATGCCTGATTTATTTTGCGGCGGACGCTAAGGCCACCACGGTCGTCATCGAGGCAGTGTATTACTTTCCCCGGGCCAGATGTTATAGACGGTCCCGGAGGAAGCCGCTGTCGAGGATGGACTCAATGTTCTCGGCTGTACGGATCGCACCACGGAATCCCGGCTCAAAGGCCCTCGGGGTCAGGGGCGTTCGGCCCGCGTCGGTCACCCGCTGGTCATTGTGGATTTCAGTGTAGACGGCCTCGCCCGCGCCCTCGCTGAGCTGGTCATTCAGTTGGCTGGAGTGTGAGAAGAACCGTATTTTGTCCGCGGTGTACGTGTCCAGGCCCAGCGCGACTATCAGCTCGGATTCATCAAGATCCTCGACCTCGTTCGGATCCAGGAACAGGAGAATGTCCAGGGTCAGGCCCAGCTCACGTAGCCCGTCGGCCAGGGGGATGCCGAAGTGCCGCGCCGGGGACATGGAGTCCGCTACCTCCGTAGTGCGGCCGACCAGGGTCAGGACGCGCCCCCGGAGTCGCGCCCGCACCACGTCGAAGCGCTCTCGTAGTCCGGCGATCTCGGGATCGTCAAGGACTCGGCCGCTGATCCCCAAGCGCCGGGTGATCCTGTCCACGAAGTCCACGGCGGTCTGAAAGCCGTAGGGGAGGGGCAGAGAGATCCGGGGTCTCTGGACACGATCCAGGAATCCGGAAAAGACCGTGGCGACGTAGTCCCACTCGTTGAGCACCAGGAGGCCGGCCTGCCCCAGCCCGCGGAGGGCCTCCTGGTCAAGCTGCGGGAAGACCGCCCCCGCGTTGAAGACGCCCCGCCGCGCCAGGACCGGCACCACCTCCCGCAGGTGCTCCGAGCCGAAGCCAATGAACGCGGCGCTGTCCGGGGCCGAATCGCTCTCGTCCGGGGTGATCTCGTCCAGGAGCCTGTCCCATGGCTTCGCTACCAGACCGGCATTTCCGGGTGCGGACACGTCGAAGAACAGGTTGAAATTCTGGGGCTCAGTTTCCAGGAAGTCGATATTCCAGTCCGGGGGCTGGTACCCCGCTGGTGCGCATCCCCGCTCAAAAGCCAGAGTGAATCGCGGGGGCAGGTTGCGGGACAGGAGGTAGGCCGTGAAGTCCTCAACCCGGTGCTCACGCAGGTTCCGCAACTTGTCGCCACGGTCGTCCTCCGCGATAATCAGCGCCACGGGATCCCACGTGTGGATCGGGATGACCTCCCCCAGGAGCTTCGTGAGGGTGAGGCGCAGCAGAACCCGGGCCTCGCTGCTTTTGAACTCCAGGGAGATCAGGCCCTCGTCGTCGTCGACGCGGGTCAGCGCGTAGTCGAACCAGCGGGTACGTCCAACGGCCAGGAGGCCTGGCCGGACGAGCTCAAAGAGGTGTGCGCTCCAGGAAAGCCGAAGGGGTTTCCGGTTCCGCCACTCGAGGAGGCCGGGGACCTTGCCCCGGAGGAGGAGGTGCAAACGGCTTGCGACGTGGCGCGCTGCCTGGCCGCTGCCCGCTGCTCCCTCGACGACTCCCGTTGACGCGGGGATCGAGACGGCAGCGCCCGCGTTTGTCTCGATCCAGCAGACCTCCACCTGATCGCCACCTGCCCGCTCCAACTCCACGGTGAGCGCGCCGTCAGGCCGCAGCATCACCTTCGCGGCGGTGAAGGGAGATCTCTCTGCCATGAACCGCTCCAGGAACGGCAGGAGCACGTCGGCGCGTTCGTAGTCAGACACTTCAGGTCCTCCGCGTAGAGAGCAATATCTTAGTCACCGCAGCTCTCGACCTCGGAGATGGAGCCGGCGCGGAGGGTGCAGCGTACCTCATCCTCGGAGATGTTGCGGCGGGTGAAATCACTCAGGCAGTCGTCATAGAGCGAGCGCAGCGCGTCGGGGTAGGAGTCGGGGCCGGCCTGGATCGTGGTCAACACAGAGTTGTAGGTGGGATCCTCGACGGCCCACTCGCGCACAGTGAGGACCACCAGATGACGGCAGAAGGTCCGGCGCCGGGATAGGCGCACGTAGTGTCGCTCCTCGGGGGGGCCCTCTATAGCGGGCTCTTCTTCGTCGTCGTCAGGTTCATCCTCCCAGCCCTCGTCCTCGTTCGACGGGTTGGGTGTCTTGACCCAGTAGGGCGGAGCGACAGCGGGGAAGGTCTCCGGACCAGGGCCTGCGGGCCTGCGATCGACTGCGATACCGGGCAACGCCGCGGCGGCCGCTGCGGGGCCTGCTTCAGGCTGGCGCGTGGTCGTTTCGTCTCCCGCCCAGGGCCGCCAAAGCAGCACCACTACCAGGACCGAGACTCCGGCGATGGCTGTGGCGAGCCAGGGCGGAAAGCCCCGATGCGAAGGCCCCGGGAGGATTGGCACCACCGGGGAGGCCGGTCTGGCCGGCTCGGCGCGGCGCGGCGGTGCGGATACAGCGAGCGGCTCCGAGCGGGCGGGCCGCGTGTTCTCCCCTGGGATACTCGTACCGATGCGCGCCGCTACTCCCCGAATTCGATCGGCCAGAGCCTCGGCGCTTGGGGGGCGCTCGGTGGGGACCTTGGAGAGAAGGGAGGAGAGGAGGTCGTCCACCAGGTGATGGATCCTCAGATCGGGATAGGCGAGGGTCAGAGCGGGGGGGACCTCCTGGATCTGCTTCATCAGGACAGCGACGGTGTTATCCGCCTCAAAGGGGCAGACCCCACAGAGCATCTCGTAGAGGATCACACCAAGGGAGTAGATGTCCGAGCGCTCGTCCAGGTCGTTTCCCTGGGCCTGTTCGGGGCTCAGGTAGTGCGGGGTCCCGCAGATCGTTCCGGTGACAGTGAGGCGTTCGCCGCCCTCGATGAGCTTCGCTATGCCGAAGTCCAGGAGCGTGACGTGATCCCATCCACCCGGACTGCGCGTGACGAAGAGGTTGTCAGGTTTCAGGTCCCGATGGAGGAGGCCCTGGCCGTGGGCCTCGGAAAGGGACGCACAGGCCTGGATGATGATGTGGGCAGCGCGTGCGAAGGGTAGGGGGGCCTGGTCCGAGATGATTTGGGTGAGGGGGACTCCATCCAGGAGATCCATGGTGAAGTACAGGACCCCTGCGTCGGTGACACCGAAGTCATGGACCGTCTCCGTGTGCGGGATCATGTGTCCCGCCACTGAGCGAGCCTCCCGGAGAAATCGGGTGACAAAGGCGGCGTTTCGCGCCAACTCGGGTAGGAGAACCTTTAGCGCCACAGACTTCTCGAGGTAGCGGTGTTTAGCCTCGTAGACCTCGCCCATGCCGCCCTGACCGAGGATACGGACCACCTGATACTTGTCGTCGAGGATCTGGCCGACCAGGTTGGGTCGGCCTTCGGGCAGGGCCTTGGAGAGAACAACCTCCTCTATGCTGGGTGCGCTCTTCACAGGCTCGACGACGTCGGAAGGATCGTCGGATGCCGAACTGTGCATGCTTGTGCTGTGCAGGGGATCAACTGGAGTGGGCGCGGCGAACGAAAGGAGGGCCCGGACGTCGTCCGCCAGGCGCGCTGCCGTGACAGCCTCGATCCGCACGACGAAGCCTTTCTCGCCTATGGCACGCAGCATTCGTCCATTCACTGGGAAGCGGACCCCGCCAGGCAGATGGAGGGAGACCTGGACCTCGGTGTCCACGGGGGGGATGTCTCGGGAGCGCACCAGGGCAAGCCCCCTCCCCAGGAATTCGTCAGTCATCTTCCGCAGGCGACCGACGTCAGTGAGATCCACGCTGTAGGTTCCGATGGGCATTCAAATCCTCCAGGATCGAGGAAAGCGGATCCGCGTGTTCAAGTCAAGAGGGGGCGCGTTCCCTTGACTCCCCGGGGCATATTCCGCATTCTGTGCTCCTATGAGGAGGACCTGCCCATGCTCAGTTCCCGCTCGTTGGTCATCATCGCTGTCGTAGCTCTGGGCCTCGTCGGTTGCGTTGAGGAGACTACGCAAGCCCGAGCGCCATCCCTTGAGACAGCAGCACAGCCCATCATCGACGGACAGACTGAGGCGGGCTGGGAGCCCGTGGGTGCGCTGAGCAGTCTTTTTGCCGGGATGTACTACATGGGCTCTTTCTGTTCCGGCACCCTGATCCATCCGGAGTGGGTCCTCACCGCGGCTCACTGCCTGGACGTCAAGGGCTCCATGCCTGTGGACGCGGAGAACATCCTCTTCTACATGGGCCCTGACGCGAACGGCGATCCCTGGACCGGTGCGGTGCCGACTCAAGGGACCGTGGTCGAGGTTCAGGAGTACTTCCTGCATCCCATGTACAACTCGTCCGACACGTCCCACGACATCGGGCTGGTGCATCTGGCCGAGGCCGTGGACTGGGTGGATCCGATCCCTTTCAACGAGGTCCATTTTACCGACGCGATCAAGGGCTCAACGGTCCTCGCCGTGGGTTTCGGAGTGGCTGACGGAATTCAGCAGTACGGCGGCGGTATCAAGCGCTCAGCCTGGCTGACCCTGCTGGACTACTTTGGCACCGGCTACGAGAGCCAGTACGATACGGGCGGGGTCTGCTTTGGAGACTCAGGGGGACCAGGGCTCTTGGAGATCGACGGCGCGTGGCGGGTCATCGGGGTCAACTCCACTGTAGCGTCTTATAACGGCGACCCATGCAGCGGCTCCTCGTACCAGACCCGGGTGGACGCGTACGCGCAATGGCTCCAGTCGATGATCGGCCTGCCCACGGAGGACTGCAACCTGGACGGGGGCGCGTGTCATTGTGCGGCAGCCTGCCAGGCGAACGGCTGGTGCGACAACGCGGCCTGTCAGAGCCTGACCTGCCCCGAGATCTACGCATGCGATGTGGCCTGCGGCTCGGACCAGTTTTGCCAGAAGGACTGCCACCTCAGCGGCCTGTCCGCGGCCATCAAGACCTACATCGACATGTTGACATGCGTGTACGAGCAATGCTGGCAGGTGACAGGCTCGGCCCAGACCCACTGTCTCCTGGGGCTGTGCCAGAATAAGATCGACGACTGCATGCCCGCACCTGCGGGTGATGCGACCTGCGAAGATCTCGTTGACTGCTCCAAGTCATGCCCGATCTATGACATCGAGTGCGCGTGGGAGTGCTTCGGACAGGGGGATGCTGCTGCGCAGGAGCAGGTACACGATCTGTACAAGTGTTACTTCAAGAAATGTGCCGGAACCTACGGGAATGAATTCAATGCCTGCGTAGTACAGTACTGCGCAGCGAACATGGACGCCTGCTTCCCCACCTCGCATTGCTCGCTCACCGGAGGGGAGTGCCCCGAGGGAGAAGCCTGCACCCTGACCTACACCGGCTCCACAGACTGCCTCCCCGCGTTGGGGCACCCCATGGGCGACGCGTGCGTCCCCGGGAAGTTGGACCCCCTGGACTGTGCGGACGGGCTGGTCTGTCACCCAGTGGACGGCGAACCGATTTGCAGCCCCTATTGTTTTACGCTGGACGATTGCCCTGCGGACTGGGACTGCGTGTTGGGTATCCACACGAACTTCCCCGAGGCTGGTCTTTGTTGCTGCGTGGACGCGGACGGAGACGGCGCCTGCTTTCTGGCGGACTGCGACGACGGCGACTCCGAAGTTTACCCCGGCGCTTTTGACGGCTGCGACGGCGTGGACAACGACTGCGACGGCGTCACAGATCCCGGCTGCGCCGGAGGTGACGAGGACGTGGTTGAGGCTTCAGCAGATACCGTGGCATCCGAGGACGCGGTCGGGCCGGCCGAGGACGGCGGTGGTTCGGGCGAGGATTTGGTCAACCCGCTCCCCGGCGGAATCAGCGGGAGCGGTGGAGGAGGGTGCAGCACCGGCGCGCCGACCGCTCCGTGGTGGTTGATGGTGATGATAGGGCTGTTCTGGTTCGG
>CAYOTU010000242.1:0-5866 GCA_964406905.1 uncultured Myxococcales bacterium
TACGCAGGGTCATCGACAACATTGAATTGGTGCGCGGACGTATACTTGCTGCAGCGACGCGGGCAGGGCGCGACCCAGGCGGAATCCGGCTGCTGGCCGTTTCCAAGACTCATCCGGTGGACGCGGTGGTGGCTGGCATCGAGGCTGGACATGGGCTCTTCGGAGAGAGCTACGCTCAGGAGTTGGCGGCCAAGTACGACCACTTCACGGAGGGAGAACGCCCGGTTTTCCACTTCATCGGCGGCCTCCAACGGAACAAGGTGAAATTCGTCGTGGGACGCGCTGCTCTGATCCACTCCGTGGACCGGGAGTCCCTCCTGCGCGAGATCAACCGCCGCGCAGCGCAGAGCGGCCTCGTCCAACCAATCCTCATCGAGGTCAACGTCGGCGGCGAGGCCTCAAAGTCCGGCTGTGAGCCGGGGGAACTGAACGACCTCCTGCGGGTTGCCCTGGAGTCGGAGCACATCTCGTGTCATGGCCTCATGACCGTGCCGCCCTTTGACCTCGACGCGGAGGATGTGCGCCCCCACTTCGCAGCGCTCCGAAGCCTCCGAAACGAGCTGGTTGCGCAAATGCAGGCCACCGAGGCCGCAGCTTTCCAGGAGCTGTCCATGGGCATGAGCCATGACCTGGAGGTAGCCGTCGAGGAGGGCGCCACCCTGGTACGCATTGGAACCGCGATTTTCGGTCCGCGATCGGCCCACGTCTGAGGGTCCACGGTCGCAGGCTTCCGGCTGGGATCGGAAGGAGCCACGGTCGCAGGCTCCCGGCTGGGATCGAGAACCGCCACGGTCGCAGGCTCCCGGCTGGGATCGGTTTCACCTTTCCCCCCCCCTCCACGGATCGAACCCCGTGTTTTCCCTTGGCTTTCGATCCGTGAGGATCCACGAAGGGGGGAACCAACCAAAAGGGAGCCGCAACCTCTTTAATCTCCGATCAATCCATGCCGTTTTGTTTTATTTCATCATGTTAGATTTCAGACATCACTTGTCCACAAAAGTCTCTTCCGAACAAAACGATCCCTGAGTCAGCCCTGGCGGGTTCGGAAGTTGCCAACCGATCGGCGCGCTGTATTGTCGAAGGTAAGGGGCAATCCGAAGGGGGAATCAATGACCATCGCGTACCAGGGGACCGTCCTTGACAAGCCGTTCGTCGTCGACCAGATCTTCTCGGGTCCTAAGCGGATCCAGGCCACAGCGGTGGCCCTGTCCGCCAGCGAAATCAAACTTCGTGGGCCCGTGGATCTGTACAACGACGACACCCGCTACGTTTGGCTGGAGTTCGGCCTCGGCGGTGACAAGCGGCGCATCCGCGCCTTAGGTGAGATCGTGGACATGGGTCCCAACACCCACACGGTGCGCTTCAAGCACATCTTCCCCGACCACCGCCAGCTCCTGCTGGACTTCCTGGAACGAAGCACCACCAACTGAAGCCCTTGTGGGAGGCCCTTCAGGGCCGATTCGGGGCTGAAGCCCCTCCCACAAGAGAAAATTGGGGCTGAAGCCCCTCCCACAAGAGAAAATCGGGGCTGAAGCCCCTCCCACAAGAGAAAATCGGGGCTGAAGCCCCTCCCACGGCAACACAGCAGCCACTCAGCGTTTCAGAGCTGCCTCAACCTGTCGCGGATCAAAGCCCACGAGGATCTTCCCTTTCACGTTGATGAGCGGCACGCTGGAGAGATATGACTCGGGCAGCCCCTGGGCCTTGCCTAGCGCAGCGATCTCCGCAACCGCACCGGGATCAGCGTGGACATCCTTTTCCTCGAACGCTATCCCCTTCTCCTGGAACCACTTGCGGGCCCGGTCGCAGTGCCCGCAGCCCGGCGCCGTGTAGAGGACCACGCGGTCGTCCAGTGACACAACCTGGGCCCCGTCCCCTTCCCTCTTTTTTACCCCCGTTGGCTTGAACTCCCAGCGATCGACCAAGCGAACTGGGAAGCGGCCGTCACCGCCGGGCGCTGTAAGATCAACCAGTGCGAGTGCACGCGCAGGCAGCCGCTCGCGCCGCTCCCCCGAGAACAGCACCATCACGTTCTCCCGCTGCGCCTCAGGGATCTCCTCGACATCGGTCACAACCACGGGCTTCCCCGAAGTCGGGTCCACATACTGGAAGACCACGTCGTCGTCGTCAGCGCCTACCTGGAGCCCGTCAAGATCGATCTCCTCGATGGGCGGCCCCTGGTCAGGCCGCTCGACCTTGCGGTCGTCGCAGGCAACAAGGGTTAGCGCGACGGCGATGATGCCGAGCAAGCCGAACCGGGAGCTTGACGAGCGTATTATGACACGGCAACTGCCAGCATTCCGCATGAGCACCTCCATAACGTACTAATGCAGATCCATGGCGACTATTCCTGCGTCAGGTTCAGCCCCAGTTTTCAACGATCTTAATGTCCATGGTATCGAGCTCACCGAGGACGGGCTCGTAGATCTCGGGGATGACGGGGACGTGGACGCCGGTCATCTTGATGTCGCCGTTCAGGATCATGTGGGTAGCGATGGCCGCGGGTAGGGAGACTGTCCGGGACATGGACGAGTTTCCGTCCGGGATGCCGTAGTCCACCATGGTGGAGGTGACCTTCTTGGAGGTGCCGTCCGCGGCCACGATGTCAAACTGGTGGACCATGGCCAGCATGTCCCGCTCGCCTTCCGCGTATGCGAGCTTCTTCTCGAGGAGCGCGCAGAGCGCGTCCAGGTAGGAGGTGCCGCCGGCGGGCACGGTTTCTTCGCTGAACAGGCCCACGTAGCTCATGCGTTCGATACCGTCGTGGTCCAGGGAGACATCGAGCTTTGTTGCCACCGCCTGCCGCAGATCGCCATTCCGCGACTGACCGAGGATCTGCCAGAGAATCTGCGCGTAGGTCTTGCCGACCAGATCGTCCCGCTTGTCCATGTCCAGCCAGCCCAGGTCCACGAACTGCTTGATGGCGACGCACCAGCCCGGGTACCGCAGGGTCCCTCTGAACATCGTCTCCACACCCTCGAGGCCGTAGAGATCTATGTAACCCATGGAGTCGCGGTTCGGGTAGACCTCCAGGACACCGATTCCCTCGACCTCGAAGGGCCAGCGGTTGAGGAAGAGGTCCTCGCCCGGAACCTCGACGAGTTCCCCGTCCTCGAGCCACTTCGCAGCGTTGCGGCCAGCCATCAGAACGCCCCTGGGGCTCCAGGAGAACTTGTAACCCCAGGGGTTGTCGTTGTCCGCGGGGGCCGGCAGACCGCCGGTGCTGGAGCGGAAGCCGCGCACACGACCGCCCTCGCTCTGGACCTTGTGGATCACCTTCATCGCGGACATGTGATCAATGCCCGGGTCCACGCCGATCTCGTTGAGTATGATAATCCCCGCGTCCTTTGCCGCTGCGTCCAGGTCCTTCATGGCCGGGCTCACGTAGGAGGAAGTGACCATATTCTTCTTCATCGCGATGCAGCGCTTCGCCACCTGGACGTGGAAGGTGTAGGGAACGAGGCTGATCACCAGATCCGCTGCCTCGATGAGCGCATCCAGCCCAGCGGGATCTGTCAAATCGAGGGTCAAGGCCGTACCGTTCGGATGCCCACCCACGAGAGACACGGCCTTGGAGACCGTCCGGGTGGCGATGGTAAGCTGATATCCCTTGTCCAGCAGGTAATTCACCAGGGGCCGCGTGACCAGGCCCGCGCCGAGCAACAACACGTTCTGCATCGAATTTCTCCTTGGATCCGGTAACTAGATGTGATCTTCCAGGTACTTGTAATCCGGGGTGAGTTGCCCACCCCAGACGATACACGCTGAACGGATCTCATGCTGGATCTCGGCCCGCTCGAAGGGGACCGAGGGATCCAGCTCCGCCATCTGCCGCAGGAATGGCATCAGGGAATCCCCGAAGTGCCGGGACGAATCCCGGGGCAGCTCCGCGGGCAGGATATCCACGGCCATGATCACGGGTCCGCGCCCCTCGACACCCTCAACCGCGGCGCGCTCGTCCACGTCCCAGACGAACACCGGCTTGTCGATGGTGGTGGACCTGGTGGTGGCCTCGACCGAGCCGTCGATGTCGCAGGAGATGTCTCCCACCACCCTGAGGCGCGGCGGCCCGTCGGCCCACATGGCCCGGGTCTTCTCCAGGGTCATTAGGCGCGGGTAGCGATCCTCCCAGTAGATGCAATTAATCAGGATCGAAAGCCGGTCCAGATGCTCCTCGAAGCAGACCTCGTAGCGCTCGGGGTGGTCATAGTACTCCTGAAGCTGGAACGCGCCCCCGTCCGTACGGCGGGCCATGTGCTCTTCCTTGAATACGACCTTGTAGACCGTCCGCGCAGGATGCGTATCCCCCAGGTTGCCCGCGGCCAGGTCCTCGGGGGTTATCTCAACCGTCGGGAGGTGATCCCCGATGGACTGGGCGCCTCGGGAGACGTTGCCGTAGCCCGCGTAGCCGATGACCAGGGGCTGGAGGTCGTAGGGAATGCCCCGCACGCGGATAGCGCGGCCCACCTCCTCGACAGCGACCCGAGCAGCGTCGAGATCGTGGTACTGAAACGCCCGCTTCAGAGCGGCAAAGGGGGAATCTATCTCCTCGGAAACGACCCGCTGGCCGAAGGCCCAGAGGGTGTCCAGCATCCCGGCGAGGCCAGCGTAGTAGCCGAAAAAGACTAGGCGACGGCCGGCCTCGTCCACGATGAGCTCGTAATCCACCAGGGTGCACCCTCGGCGGAGCAGGGTCCGAAGCATCTCCATGTTGTAGTCCTGGGCCTTCACCGTGTGGGAGAAGTAGGTGTAGGCCTTGTCCTCCTCCAGAAGGTCCGTCGGGATCTCCTTGACCCCCATGACCATGTCGCAGCCCGAGAGATCCTCGTCAACCTGCGCGCCTGCCTCCAGGTACTCCTGATCCGTGAACACACGGATCGGGCTGGGCTGGACCACGATCTCAAGGCCCAACTCCTCCCGAGCCCGACGGACGTGGGCCGGAGTCAATGGAGCGCGGCGCTCGAAGGGGCTCTTGTCTTCTCGCCTGATGCCTATCTTCTTCATTGGGCCTCCTCTTGCCACAGGCGCGCATCCTAGAATGCACGGATAGCGAAATCAAGCGTAGTACGGCCCCGCGTATGGAGATCGCTTTTCAAGGAGTGATCCGTTGGTTTTTGGGCAATTTCGTGGCGTGGGCCGAAGGGTGACTTACCCCTACTGGATATCTTTGAGTTCCAGGCCGCCCGGGTATGCGTAGCTCACATCGCAGTCGTAGCCGTACGCTGTGAGGCCGAAGGGCTCTGGCGCGGTGACCGTGTGTACGCCGTCAGGCACTGACATCTGGATCACGGCCCACTCCCCGAGGTTGTGCATCTCGCCCATGACCGGCGCGCCGTCCAGCATCACCTCGGTGCCGGGCTTGAAAATGATGTTGACGTAGTCCTCGACGTAGTGGGGCGGGGTCAGGAAGGTGTACTCGTCCAGAAACTGCTCGATGGGCACACCCAGGGTAAACGCTGGGTCGCCGATGCCGGTGCCCTTGGACGGACAGCCGATGGCGTAGCCCGCGTAGTTGCTGCCCTGGAGGTAGTGCCCCACCAGGATCGGACCCGTCGCTGTCGCCAGGAAGCTCTGCCCAGTGGTGAACTCGAACCACTGGCCCTTAGCCATGACCCCCGGGGGGGTGCCGACCGCGGGGGCCAGGGTCACCTGGACATTGTCCGCGCCTGCCATGATCCGCCATGTGTCCTGCTGGCTGGGATTGCGGGGATGGAACGCGTCGCCCACATAGGTGGAACCCCACGCTGTGATCTGGTAGAGCTGCTGCTCGATGTGGTCGCAGTAGTTGGTCCCCAGGGGGATATTCGCACACTCGTGGCCTGAGAAGACCGTGATCTTCTTGTCCGCTACGATCCTGGTCCCCGTG
>CAYOTU010000243.1:0-5830 GCA_964406905.1 uncultured Myxococcales bacterium
CGGCTCCCCGCCCTTGAGCAGCATGGTCAGTCGGCCGTACCACATCAAGGCCTTGAAGTAACTCTTCAGGCGCTCGCTCCGGGTGTAATGGCCACGAGGGACGTACTGGGAGTAGTCCTCCTTGTAAATGAACAGCGGGCTGTCCGAGAAGCCGTCGTGGGCCTCGATCAGCTCAAGCTCCGCGGCGACCTCCACGGCTACGTACTCGGGCGTGGGCGGTGCGTCGGTGTCGGGCTCGTCCTCCACGACGAGGAGCTGGCGGGCCACGGTGAGGAAAGCCACGTTGCGGCGGGCCGCCTCCTTCATGAGGTCGTCGTCCGACTGAGCGTAGAGCGCCTCAGCGTCGGCCAGCAGTGTCTCGGTGACCAGCATGATGTCCCCGAAGAACAGCTCCTCCTCGAGGGTCTTGAGCAACTCGTCGAACTGAACGTGGTAGAGGTGCAGCCAGGTGTCCACCGTAACGAACGCTGGGATATTCATCTCCTCCAGCATGACGTAGGGCTCTGCGATGTCCTCAACGGGATCGCCCCATTGGACAGGGACCACCACGAAGCCGTTCTTCAACAACGCGTCCTGCGCACCCTCCGCGCCGAGGAAGGGCGCGAGATCGCCGAGGTTTGAGAGATCCTCGGGCACGAGGGGCAGCGTGTAGGGTTCGATGGCCCCCTCCGCCTCGTACTCGACCGGCGCGTAGTACTGCCCCATCTTGTGCTTCTGCGCGGACATTGTGCTCTCTGTGTTGAGGGGTTCGTCGGGAACCACAGGATCCGGCGGAACCCAGGCGTCACCACCGATGATGTCGTCACCGGCAGTATTTACGCCGCCGGGCCCCATCAGACTGTCTTCGGTCCGCACGCACGCTGCCATGACCAAAACGATGCCGAGTATCAAACCTATCCGTGCCATGTAACCACCTCCCTACAGAAATACATCTGGATCCTACTTGTCGCGTAGCGATGATGCAACACACGTGCCGACAATTTTCAATCTAGGTTTTTCCATATTTTCAGACGGTTGCACTCCCGGCATCCACCACAATGCGTAGACAATAACACCACGGAGAAATAGCTGTGCAGATCCTGCACGGTGTTCGACATCGCTCTCAATAGGAGCGAACTTGACAGAGTCAAGGCGTTCGGTTCAACTCGGTGCCGTTATCATCTGCCCCGGAGACCACATCCATGAGCTTCGGCATCAGCGACCTCGCGTTCCACATTCCCGCGCCTTCAGCAGACCTTGAAGACCTGATCCGATACCGCGTGGCCCAGGGAGCGGATCAGGCCCGCCTGGAGAGTGCGCTGTCCTACACCGGCCAGCAACGGATCCGTATCCCGGACTGGTACGAGGATTCGGTCACCATGCTATCCGAGGCCACCCGACGCCTCCTCGAGCGCGGCCGCATCTCGCCACGATCGGTCCGTCATTATCTCTCAGGCACTGAAACACCGCAGGACTACGCGAAGCCCCTCTCCGCGTGGGCTCAGGGCCTGGTAGAGGTGGACGGCCAGCGCATCGGCCCGACCGCGGCCACCTACGAAGTCAAGCACGCGTGCGCGGGGGGGACATACGCGCTCCTCGCTGTACTCAATGCGTTGCGCGCCGAACACGCCTCGGCCCAGCAGCCGTCCGAGGTCGGGATCGTCGGCATGAGCGACATCGCAAGTTACGCGGCCGGCTCCACCGCGGAGCTCACCCGCGGCGCGGGCGCAGTCGCAGTGCTCCTGGCACGGCAACCTGCCCTCCTCGAAATAGACAGCGGCCTCGCCGGGGTATGGGGCGAGGACGTGGACGACTTCTTCCGCAATCCTCGCAGCCTTCACCCGACCGTCAGGGGCCGCTACTCAGTGGACTGCTACATGCGCGCTCTGGAGGGCGCGTACCTGAATTTCAAGGATCGCGCGCTCGCGTGTGGCGCGCTGCGCCGCCCCCCCGGGGGCCACTTCCTGGACAACTTCAACTACGTGGTCCTCCACGCGCCCTTCCATACCATGCCCATCAAGGCCATGGAGGACCTCTTGATGCGGAGCCGGGGCATGACCAAGGACGCGGCGGGGGCCGAAATGATCCGCCTCCACCTCGGCGAGTCCGTGAAATCAATTCGCCAGACCGGAAACCTCTACACCGGCTCCCTCTACCTCTGTCTCGGGGACCTCCTGGTGAAAGAAGACCGGCGCATCGGCGCTGCGCTCGAGGGTCGGCGCGTGCTGCTGGCGTCATACGGCAGCGGCAACACCATGTTGGTCTTCAGTGCCAGCGTCGTCCCGGGTGCAGGCTCGGTGATCCGTCGTTTGGGCGTCTCAGAAGCGGTCGAGGGAGAAGCCCGCCACCTCCCCGCAGAGAAGGCGGACGAACTGATCGGTATGGATCGAGCCGCGCCAGCCACCCATCGGGTCCTGCTGAAACAGCGTGGACACGAGATCCCTGCCGGACGTTATTACCTGAATAAAATCAGAGAAAACGGGTACCGGGAATACGCCAAACGCTGATCAGTCGCGAATGCACTTGCCGCGCTTGAGGTGATGACCTCGGGGGCAGACCTTCGGCTTTGCCGGGTTTTTCTCCGGATCCGGAACGCACTTGCCCTTTGTCAGGTGGGTACCCTTGGGGCAGGCCGTGGACTTGGGAACGCACTTGCCCTGCACCAGTTTCATACCCTTAGGGCAATTGTTGGGCTTGGGGGGTAACTTGTCGGCCACGCAGCGTTTTCCTGCGAGGTGCGTGCCCCGGGGGCAGGCCTTCGGTTGTGGCTTCGGCTTCGGATTCACAGCGCCTCTGTTGGGGACGCACTGCCCACGCTCCAGATGCGTGCCCCGTGGGCAAACCTTCGGTTGTGCCTTCGGCTTCGGATTCACAGCGTCTCTGTTGGGGACGCACTGCCCGCGCTCCGGATGCGTGCCCCGGGGGCAGGCCTTCGGTTGTGGCTTCGGCTTCGGATTCACAGCGCCTCTGTTGGGGACGCACTGCCCGCGCTCCAGATGCGTGCCCCGGATGCAGGCCTTGGGCGGCGGGTCCTTACGCGGCGGCGGGGGAGGTACAACCTTACGCGGCGGCGGATTATTGGTCGGCGCAGCGACCGGCACGCAGCGCCGTCCTTCGAGGCGGGTCCCCCTGGGACAGACCTGGTCCTTCGGCGGGTTCACCCGCTTGCAGAAGTTCCCGTTCCACTCGGAGCCACGCGGGCAATTCACCGTCGCGGGCACGCACCGGCCCTTGGCCCTGCGGAAGCCATCCGGGCATGTGGCCTTCTTGTGCATCACGCAGCCCGCGCCGTTCCAGAACATCCCGGGGCCGCAACTCACATCCATGGGCACGCAGTGGCCCCGGTGGAATCGGGAGCCCTCGGGGCAGGCCCGCGGGGGCGGCACACATCGGTGGCCATCCCATACCCGTTGGCCCTTGCACGCGGGGTTTGGGCGGGCCCACTCCCCCGCTACGCAGGCGGCGCCGTCCCAGTACGAGCCCTGGGGACAGGCCACGATGGACTCCACCATCCAAGCGACGCATGCCGTCCCGTCCCAATAGGACTCAGCGGGACACTCCACGTCATAGTCAACGATGTAGCCCCCGGCAACGGGGACCGGCGCGTAGACCGCCGGAGGTCCGTCCTGGTTATAGATAACTGTCGGCCCGCAAGCGACGAACAGGATGCCGCCTGCAAAAATCAGGAACGCAAGGGTAGTTTTTTTCATGTCCTCTTCCTTTCTCCGTAATGGATGTCGCCAGTTAACAGCCTTCCACGGCGTATTGCAAACGGAATCAGCGCACGAATATTCACCCCAGCGGATGCACTGGCAGTGCAGAACGCTATCGGGTAATATTCAGTGGCGGTCCAGTCCCACACCGGAGGTGTACATGCGCACGCTCGTCTTGCTCCTGCTCGCTGCTCTCATCGCTTCCATCTCCGCCTGCAGTGGCGGTTCCTCCGGGCAGGCTGACCTCCAGTCCGGTGCAGATGACATCCAGGAAGACGCGGTCAGCGACGCGGCCCCCGGCGATGCACGCGCCGACGCTGCTCCGGATTTGACTGAAGACGCGGCCCCTGACGTCCCGCCCCTCCTACCAAGGCTTTACACGTTCCGAGCCGTCGGCGGCATATCCATGGGCGCCAACGCTCTCACCGTCGTCTCCCAGCACCCCGGCGTCTTCGACATGACAGCGGCCCTCGGCGGCTACATCAACCCCCAGTACATCCAGCACATGATGAAGACGAGCCTGTTCGGCGGCGTCTGCGACCGGGAGACCCTCCTGGCACATCTGGACGAGATCAACGATCCAGACTCCGAAGCCCTCGCGTGTACCCCGATCTCCTCGCCAGGCCCATGGGAGTACAACGTGGACATCAACCACTGGCACGCGGACGCGTCCGGCGGCGACTTTGACCGGGGCTTCTACTACTGGGCCCTCGAGGGAATCTTCATGGCATGGGGTAACCTCCTCTCCTACAACCCGCTTCATCCCTGGCTCCCCCCGGGGATCCCCATAGAGTGGGCCGCGGACGACACACCGGGCGCGGAGAAATGCGCCAACCCCATCGTGCTCGGCAAGCCATTCAACTACAACGCTGAGTACAACCCCGACGGTGAGTACGACGTGATCACGATCTGCGACGGAGATGCCCTGTGGCCCGTGGACGAGGACGATCCCGACTACTGGATGTACAAGGGCATGTACTACGCTGACTACGCGTACACGGACCCCGTGCATATCGTCCTGGCGGTGGACTACAACGGCAACGGCCGGCGGGACTACCACGAGCCGATGGTTATCAACAACATGGAACGCTTCACGGACTGGGGAGCGGACGGCTGTGCGGACAAAGACGAAGACGGTGCGGGGGGCTGTAGCGGTGGTGGCACCGGGGAGGATCCCAACGGCGACGCCTTCCATATCCCGAGCAACGCCCTTGGCACCGAGGGCGACGGTTGGCGGCAGGAGAACGAGCCCTTCGAGGACTTCGGCCTCGACGGCGTGGACGGCACCGGGGACCACGGCGAGGGCGACGGCGGGTGGACCGTCAATCCCAACATCCTGAACGTGCTGGCCCGCACCCCCATGAGTTGGCTCGACACCGCGCCCATCGAGGAGTTGAACGCGGTGGACATCCTCATGGACGGAGGGATCCGTGACTCCCTCGGCGCCGGGGCCGGCACCTACCCACTCTTCGCCCACCTCAGAGCCCGCGGCTTAGACGCCCGGTACTACGGAAACTATTCCGGCTCCCTGGACGCGATCCTCCCGAGCAACAACGGCGTGGACTACCCGACAGCGCTGCACATGGTCCACCTGACCGCAGCCGACATCGGCCAACACGTAATGGTGGCCTATGGCAGCGAGGATGCGACCCCGGAAGAGATCGCCGCGGGAGACGGAAAACACGTGGGCAACGGAAACCAGATCGTCAACCGCTTCGCGGCCTATGTCCTCATGGCCCTCCAGCGCTGGCCTGATCCCGAAATTGAGCCCTGCGACGATCCGTCCTTTGGCACGGGAATCAACGACACCTTCTACTCCCCCTCCATGCAAACCCGCTTTCGTGTGTCATACTCCCTGCCCCCCTGCTACGACAAGGAGGGCTGGGAGAACAAGCGCTACCCATTGCTGATCTTCCTGAGCGGCCACGGCATGGCCGCAGAGACCACCATCGCGGCCTCGATGATCTTCAACGTCCTGGCAAAGGACGGGACCCTGCCCAAGTTCATAATGGCCGTCCCCGCGGGGGAGTGCTGCAAGTACGACCGTGAGGCTGGAGAACGCTACTGCGCCTGCGAAAAAGAAGGGGCCAACTACCTCTGCGTAGATCCCCACTGCACCGGCCCACACGAGGAATGCG
>CAYOTU010000244.1:0-5778 GCA_964406905.1 uncultured Myxococcales bacterium
AGAGCGCCGGCTCTCACTTGGACCGCGCTCTCGGCCTTGAGAGTGGCTCCTTCCGCCGCGGCCTCCTGCTCCTGTGGAAGAGTCGGGTCGAAGCCGCATCGAAGCGCAGTGACGCGGCCGAGGCCGCCCGACGCGAGCTGCTCGAACTCAACCATACGGCGCTCTTGGGCTTCCAGGACTCAGCCAGACACGAACGCAAACGCCCCAAATCAGCCCGGGCCCTCGCCGCGCTCTCGTTGGATTTTTTCGTAATCGACGCTTGAGGAAAACTTTGGGCTGCTGACAGGGTGACCCGACCGCAAGAGATGAAGCAGGTACGCGCCCTCGCAAAATACATCAACCCCAGGAATGCCAACACCCACCACCCCGGCACGGCGAAGACGCCTGGGGACAGCCGCCCGTCCGGGCTCAGGCGAATCGTTTGAGACCTCGAGTCGGTTGTGGGGGAAAGAGAACGATTGGTGCTGCATAGGACCCATATCTATCAGGGAATCGGAGCCGCAGACGACGTGACGCGGGTAAAAGCACGACTGCGGGCTATCAGCGCAGGATTCGCTCCAGGGAGCGAGCCGCCCGCGCCTTGAGGCGCCGCTCGTACCAGGCGTGGATCGCTTCTCTGCGCCGGATCATTGATTCCACGGCGGACAGCCGATTCGCCTCCTCCAGGAGGTTCCCCAACTCCTTCAGGGAGATCTCTGTGGCCAGGAGGAAGTGCTCCGAGTCCTGCATGCGCATCGCCTCGACGGTTTCTGTGATTCCGGCCCGCTTCAACTCTGCGGTGATGTCGGTGGATGCCTCACGGCGAGTGGGACCTGTTCGTTTGGAGAGATAGTACGCGTTAGCGAGGACCTGGAAGGCCTCGCCCGTGTATCGAATCCGATTCACGATGACGAAGCGGGGCAACGAGGGCAGGGTCTTCGTCCAGGAGGCCAGGCGCGCCTTGTCTTCGGTTCTCAGGATAAAGGCGATGTGGACGGTACCGAGGAGATCGGCTTCGGTCAGATCGATGGGTTTGTCACCCGCGCAAAACTCAGGCAGGCGTGCTTTGTCCGGTTCGGCCAGTTCGAAGGTCAAGTTTGTGATGGGCAGGCCTGCCGCGGTCGCTGATTCGGTGAGGAGCGCGTCCAGCGCGTCGGTTTCTGGTGCGTCGGGGACCCGACGGGCCAACTCCCAGCGTTTCTCCAGCGCGATGATCTCCGCGCTACGCGCTTCCAGGGCCGCTGCCCGCTCCTGGAGACGTCGGGCCCAGAGGAGGCGCCGGTCCACGGACCTGCGCATACTCTGCAGGAGGGAACGAAGGTCGTCCTCAGGGGACGCAGCTCTTGTGCGGTGCTTTGTGTTCGCCTGGAGTTCGTGGGACCGCGCCTGGGCCTCTTCGTCGAGCGTTTTTTCCCGCGTTGGCCGCGCTGCCTCGGCCGGCGAGGCCACCTCCGGGACAAACTCCGGAAGCCCGATGTCCGGGGCATCCGCTAAGATGTCGTCGTCGGGATAGTCGGGCGTGGGTGGTGCGCCCTCCTTCGCCGGGGCCTCCTCGGCAGCGCGCGTCTTCTCGGCCAATGGAGCCTTCTTCGGATCCGTCGGGCGCGAACAGCCGGGCGCCAGGAGGGCCACCAGGGCGAGCGCGGCCAAAGCGTGGTACCAACGGTGTGTCGTGGCCATTGTGTCCCTCCTCGGTCCCCTCTATACTCGACCGTTGTCATGATACAGGCCAGGTAGCGCCTGTCCAGCCTGTTCAGGAGGAACTACCGATGACCGACAAGGCCCCAGAGAATCTCAACTTCGAGGAGTTGGTGAAACGCGTCGAGACCGTGGTGGAGCGGATGCAGGAAGAAGGAGGCCTGGACCTGGAGGTGATGCTCAAGGACTACGAGGCAGGCATGGCCTGGCTGCGGGAAGCTGAAGCGCGCCTCAAGGGAGCCCGTACCCGCCTGGAGGAGTTGACCCCCGACCCAGAGGAAGAGGTTGACGCCTGATCCCCGCCCGCGGCGGGAGCGCCTGGACCGGCTTCTGGTACGCCGGGGCCTGGTGGAGACCCGCCAGCGGGCCCAGGCGCTCATCATGGCTGGCCAAGTCCTTGTGAACGAGGTCCCCGCTACAAAGGCGGGCCAGCCGGTCCCCGACGGGGTTACGATCCGTATCAAGAAGCAGCTCCGCTACGTCTCCCGCGGGGGGCTCAAGCTCGAGACAGCGCTGGACGCGTTCAGCGTTGACCCCGCGGGTGCGACGGTCCTGGACGTGGGGATCTCCACCGGCGGCTTCTCCGACTGCCTTCTGCAGCGTGGCGCTGAACGGGTCATCGGTGTGGACGTGGGGAAGGGACAGCTCGCGTGGAGCCTGCGCACCGACCCCCGGGTGACCCTCGTCGAGGGCACCAACTTTCGTTTCTTTGATCCAGCGTCCCTGGACGCGCCCGTGAACCTGATCGTCATCGACGTTTCCTTCATCTCCCTGGCCCTGATCCTGCCGGTGGCGGTCCGATGCATGGCCCCGGGCGCAGTCTGTCTACCCATGGTCAAGCCCCAGTTCGAGTTGGGGCCTGGAGAGGTGGGCAAGGGGGGCGTGGTCCGAGACCCCGCAGACAGAGAGCGCGCAGTGGCCAAGGTTCGTAGCATGGCCGTAGACCTTGGCCTGGAGTGCCTCGGGGTCGCACCCGCAGGCGTGCCCGGTCCCAAGGGCAATCAGGAGTTTTTTCTGCATTTGCGGTTGACTTCGTACCCCTGATTTGCTAATTCTTCGCCCCGCGCAGCGAGCGCGTCCAGGGAGGTTGGCCATGACGGAAATAGGGGCCTGGTTGAAGCAGGCACGTGAGAGCCGGGGGATGACCCTTGAGCAGGTCTCTCAGGTGACCAAGGTGCGATTTGGCCTCCTCATGGACATGGAGGCGGGACGCCTTCATAAGCTCCCCGAGCGGGTCTTTGTACGTGGCTTTGTTCAGGCCTACGCTGAGGCTGTCAAGGTCCCTGCGGAAGAGGCCCTGGGTATCCTGGAGCAGCACTACGGTGTAGCGGAGGGACGGGTGGATGAGGTCTTCGTCACCACCGCGCCGGCGGCTGCACGTCCCGTCGGGGGCCGCAGCAAACTGGCCGTGGCGCTGGTGGTTCTCGTGGCCCTGCTCACCTTCTCCGTGGCCTGGGCCGTGCAGAACTCCGCCAGCTCCCACAAGAGCGCCAGCGCTGCCAAGACCACCGACGTGAACAGCGGCACCGCCGGCTCCCTGGCAGATCCCCAACGCAGTAGATAGGCTGCTGGCCCGAAAGGTCGGCGGCGTTTTCGTTTTTCCCAACCAGATGGACGGCAGGGAACCGATGTAGACCGAACGCGGCGAAGGAGTACATATGTCAGGGCAGCACTCCACCCTGCTCTTCGATGCGACCCAGAGACTCCTCCGCCGGGGTGCGCTCAGCCACATCAAACGCATCATCGCCAAGACCCACCCCGCTGATCTGGCCCACCTGATCGCCCGCTTCAACGAAGACCAACAGATTCAGCTTTTCGGTCTGGTGAGTGAGCTGGAGGACCGGGCCCTCGTTCTTGCCGAGTTGGCGGACGACGCGGCCGCGGGGATCATCCAGCGGATCCCTCGCTGCGAAGCGGTGGACATCCTCCTGGAGATGGACAACGACGATGTCGCTGACCTTCTGGGGACCCTCCCCGAGGAGATCAGCGAGGAGCTCCTTGACCTGATGACCGGAGAGGATTCCTTCGAGGTCGAGGGGCTCCTGCGGTACGGAGAGGACACGGCCGGCGGCATCATGACCCCAGAGTTCGTGGGGCTGCTCGAGTCAGCGACGGTGGGGGAGGCCATTGAGCTGGTGCGCCAGAAACGGGACGTGGAGATGGCCTTCTACGTCTACGTGGTCAACGATCATGACCAGCTCGTGGGCGTCATGTCCCTGCGGCAGCTCGTGATCTCGGACAACGACGTCGAGCTGAAGGACATCATGGAGCCCGGGGTAGTCTCGGTGCAGACCGACACGGATCAGGAGGAGGTGGCCCGCCTGGTGGCCCGTTATAACCTCCTGGCGATTCCTGTGGTGGACAACCGCAACATCCTGCTGGGCCTCGTCACCGTGGATGATGTCATCGACGTCCTGAAAGATGAGGCAACAGAGGATATCCTGAAGATGGCCGGTGCGGGGCAGGAACTGGTGGATTCGGACTCCGTGGGGTCAGCGATCCGGACACGCGTTCCCTGGCTGATGATTGCGTTCGTCGCCGAGCTCATCGGTGTTGCGCTGATCACGCCCTTCGCCGATTCCCTCCATACGTATCACTACATGGCCTTTTTCATTCCGATCATCATCGCAATGGGCGGGTCCATCGGGACCCAGACAGCGACAATCGTGGTCCGATCCCTGGCCACAGGCCATATTTTGCCTCATGAGGTACGCCGGGCATATTGGCGGGAGTTGAAGGTAGCGATGTCCCTGGGTGGTCTCTTTGGTCTGTTTTCGGGGATCGCAGGCTACTTCTGGTCGGGGTGGAGCGTCGCCTTCGGCCTCTCTGTGGCTTTATCCATGCTCTCGGCCATGGTGATCGCGGTCACCGTGGGCGCGTTGCTGCCCCTGTTCTTCTCCCGCATCAAGATTGACCCAGCGGTAAGCACGGGGCCCTTTGTCACCTCATCGGTGGACGTTCTGGGCCTCCTGGCCTACTTCGCGATCTCGTCCCTGATCCTCTCTGTTTTTCCATGAACGATGGCTCCGACAAGGCCCTGATTTTGCACTTGGTGCCATTCCGCGATGCGGATCTCATGGTGTCCATGCTCACCGCGACGCGAGGTCGATTGGACGCGTTCGCACCCTCGGGGCGTAAGAGCCGAAAGAGGTTCCAGGCCGGGTTGGACAAATTCTGCCTCATTGATGTGGAGCTGTCCACTGACCGACGAGGTCGCCATCTTTTGCGGTCCAGCCGCCTCCTCGACTCAATGGAGGGCCTCCGCAGCGACCTGGAGCGAATGGCCGCGGCAGAGCTTGTCTGCGAGGTCATCCGCACGGCAACACCGGAGGGCGGCGACGGGGGTGTCCTGCTTGACCCTCTGGTCGCGTTGTTGCGGCTCCTGGCCGCGGTAGACCTGCCCCGGATCGGACCCCTGACCTGGGGTGGCCTGGTGTGGATACTCGTAGCGCAGGGCTTCCTGCCGCGGGACTGCCGATGTGTCCGCTGCGAAGGACCGCCCGAGTCCGGAGACCTGTACTTTTCGTTAGCGTCAGGCGCGCTGCGGTGCCGGGATCACGCCTTGGATCCCGACGCAATGCAGAGGATGCCGAGGCAGGCGCAGGCCCTGTACGACACAGCAGCAGCGGGGAACCTGCGCCCCCTGGCCCAGGGTGAAAACGCGGGTGCTGGAGATCTGAAACAGTTCAGCCTGTATTCTGAGCTGCGTGTACACGAAGTCCTGAACAAGCCCCCGAGATCGCTCAAGTTTTTTCACCAGGTTGTGGGGTAGGGAGCCACGGTCGCCTCCTGCGCCCTTCGGGCTTGGTCCCGGCTGGGATCGGCAACCGCGACGGCGACGTGCGCCTACTCGGCCGGGTCCTCGGGGGGCGGGGTGTCCACGATCTGGAAGCCTGTTTTGGCGTGGAGATAGCCGCCCTGCATCTCGATGCTTTCTATGTCGAGGATCAGGTCCTTGGGCGGGAGGGTGAACTGGGGCTCTTCGCCCTCTTCGCCGCCCCCGAGGTCGCCGAGGCTGATCGGCGGGATGGCGAAGGAGAGGGGCTCTTCCTGGAGGCTCTCCATCAGGAGCGGGATGGCCGTGTCCGTGATTAGACCCGT
>CAYOTU010000245.1:0-1699 GCA_964406905.1 uncultured Myxococcales bacterium
ACGAGGCCCTGCATGAGCTTGCCGAGCTCCTCGTGGGAGGTACGCCAGGAGTTCACCAGGGTGATCAGGCCCGCTATGGTCTTGCGGTTGGCCTCCTGCGCAGTGGCCAGGCGCCTCGCGTTCTCCTCCAACTCCGAGAGGCGGATCAGCGCGTCCTCCTTCTCGTTGTTCAGGCCCATGATCGTCGTACGGTAGTTGTCTTCCAACTCGGTGAAGAGCCGGCGCTCGTCCAGGATCTGATCCCGTGCGTCGTCGATGGCCTTCTTGAGGCCGCCCTTCTCACCCGTGAGCTCTTTTATCTGGCGCTGCATGACCCGGATATCCTCGATCTCCTCCTCGAAGACGCCGAGGAGATCCGACTTCTGGGAGAGGTCTTCGGCCAGGGTCTCGACCTTTGACGAGAGCGTCTCCCGATCTCGACGGAGGCTCTCCAACTGAACGAGACCCGCCTGGGAGCTCTCCTTGACATCGTTGCGGAGCCTCTCCAGGGCTTCGTCCAGGTCGTCCCGCTCCCTGCGGACCCGCTCCAACTCCGTAGCATCCGCTGTCTCAGCGCCGGCCTCCCGGAGGGACTCCAGATCACGAGAGAGGTCGTCCACCATCTTCAGGAGCTGCTCCTTCTCTTCCGCGACCCGCTCCAGCTTCCGCAGCCGCTCAGCGCGCTCCTCCAGTTCTATCTGGAGCTCCACCACCCTGGCGTTCAGCTCCTCGAAGTCATGCAGCGAGGGACCGGCGGGCCCCTCCTCGGACAGGTCGTCCATGGGCGGCGGGCCCTCGAACTTCCCCGTGTCCTCCGCACTCGCGAGGATCTCGTACTCCTCTTCCTCTTCCATCGAAGAGACCTGTTCCTTCAGATCCAGTAAGGCCACCTCCAGGGTATCGATACGCTTGTCCTTGTCCTCTAGAAGTTCCAGAACCTGGTAGTGCCCGTCCCGATACCCCTGGGCCTCAGCTCGCAGGGCCTCCATCTCCGCTGTCTGGGTACTGAGCTGCTCCTGGTCCACCACGTGCGCCTCGGCCTGGAGTACCATAGTGGCCTCCTCGAGCTCCTCGATTCGCCTCAACGCCTCGTCCCGGGCTGCGATGAGTTCGGTCACCTTTGCGGCCTCCCCTGAGAGCCGCTCAACTTCGGTCTCATGGTCGGCTACGCGGCCCTTCAGCTCAACCACGCTGACATCCTTCTGGTCAAGGGCTGCCTGAAGTTCAGCCAGGACCCCGGCCTTGGCATCCAGCTCTTCCTCGATCTGTCGGACATGGACGTCCCGGTCCGGAGACGCTGCCTCCAACTCCTGAATTCTTGCATCCCGAGACGAGACGGCCGTACCCAACTCGTCCGCACGGGACGCGGCCCGCTTCAATGCCTCGACTTTGTCAATGAGCGCGGCCTCCAGCTCCTTGACCCGGACATCCTGCTCAGCCAGGCTCTCCTGGAGTTCAGTGGACTTCACCTCCATAGCGTCGGCAAGCTCTGTCCGCGCTGCGAGCGCTTCCTCCACCTCGGCGACGCGGGTCTCAAACGCACCCCGCTGCGCCGCCTTCTCCGTGAGGCTCTCCTCCAACTCGGAGATCGTCCTCGTCAGCCTCTCATCGGCCTCAGCGTTCTCACGGAGAGTGGACTCCAGCTCAGTGACCTGTGCGGAAGACGCCTCTGCTGCCTCAGCGTTCTCACGGATCGTGGACTCCATCTCTGAGATCTGCT
>CAYOTU010000245.1:1799-5765 GCA_964406905.1 uncultured Myxococcales bacterium
TGGTCAGCTCCTCGGCCTTCTGCTCCAGGGTCTCAGCGGCCTCGTCCTTCGCTACGATCGACGCGTCCAGCTCCGAGACCCGCGCGTTCAGCTCCTCGACCTTCTGCGCCTGAGCCCCAGCGGCCTCGTCCTTCGATACGATCGACGCGTCCAGCTCTGAGATCTGCTTGGTCAGCTCCTCGGCCTTCTGCTCCAGGGTCTCAGCGGCCTCGTCCTTCGCTACAATCAAGGAGTCCAGCTCCGAAACCCGCGCGGTCAACTCCTCGACCTTCTGCGCCTGAGCCCCAGCGGCCTCGTCCTTTTCGACAATCGACGCCTCCAGGTCCGAAACCCGGCTGCCCAATTCTTCGGCCTTCTGCTCCAAACCCTCTGCCGACGCGTCCTTCTCGGAGACGAGGGCCTCCAGGTCTCTGACCTGGGCATTGGCCTCGTTGCCCTTGACCTCAAGCTCCGCGTTCAGCTCTTCGGCAGCCTGGAGGTCCGAGAGGAGCCCCTCCACGCGACCTGTCAGCGCGTCCCGCTCCTCTGTCAGGGCTTCCCGATCTGTGACCAGCGCGCCCCGCTCCTCTGCCAGCGAATCCCGCTCCTCTACAGCGGTTGCGAGGGTCTCCCTGACCCCCTCCAGCGCGACTTCGGCCTCCTCAGCGTGGCGCCGGGTCTCCCCCAACTCGGCCTGGATCTGACCGATCCGGGCCCGGCTCTCCTCGGTCTCGTTGCGCAGGGTTTCCAGAGCACCGTTGAGGGCGAGATGCTCGGCCTCGGCTTCCTCCCGAGCCCGCACCAAGCTCTCCTTCTCCTGCTTCCACTCGGCCTCGGTCTCGACGAGAAGCTGGTCAAACTCCGCGCGGTCGTTCTCCGATATGTTCAGCCGCTCGGTAAGTTGCCGAGCGTTGTCGCTGGCGGCCTTCTCCGCTGCCAGCATGTCGGTCTCCAGCTCGACAATCCGGGTCTTCGCAGTGGAAAACTCCGTCTGGAGGTTCGCCTGCATCTCCAGGGCGACCCGGAGCTCCTCAATCTCTACCGTCGCTTCGGTCAGCCCCTGCTGGTGCGAGTCCCTCTCGGCTGCCAGGCGGTCCACCTCTCGACGCAGAGCCAGAGTCTCCGTAGTCCCTCGGGCAACGTCAGCCTCCCGGGCAGCCAACTCCGTCTCGATCTCTGTAACACGCGCCTGGAGTCCGTCGGCTGTGGCCACGGTCTTGCTTAGTGCTGCGTTGAGCTGGTTGATCAACGCGCTCCGCTCACTGAGGATCGCCTCGTGCTGCCGGGAGGCATCGAGCAGCTCAACCCGTTCCTCCTTTTCCCGGGCAAGTTCCCCGCTGGCCTGCTCCAGGTCAATGATCAGGGTGGTCTTGGACTCGGAGACCTGCTCCACTTCCCGGCGGAGGCTCTCGGAGAACCCCCGGAGATGTTTCACCTCACGGCCCAGCTCCTCCCGCTGATCCTCCAGCGCGGCGACGCGCCCAGCCTGATCATCCGCTGAGTCCAAACGGACACTGGACTCAGCCAGAGACTCATTCAGTTCTGCGTTCTCCCGCTCGAGTTCCTCGACGCTACGTTTCAGCTCCTTGCGATCGGCACGAATCCGGGCAAGCTCCTTCACGGCCTCCCGGCGATCATCGTCGGAGCTGTCGAGCCGGTTCTCGAGGGTTCGCATACGCTCCTTGATGCGCTGGTTCTCCAGGACGTACCGTTCGATCTCCTTGTCCGCCCCGCCGGACTCGGCCGCCTTGAGGTTGTGCACAAGCTCCTTCTGGCGGGCCAGGGATGCCTCGATGCGCTCCTTGAGCTGCTCTATCTGGCTCTTGAGGCGGGCGTTCTCCCGGGCGAGACGTTGGGGTGACGCTGTCCGATCCGAATCCTGAAAGTCGTCCATCGCGTCTTCGTCGTCGGGCGCAAGATCCGCCGCGGGAGGCAAGTCCTCGGCCGCAGCCTCCAGGCTCGACACGTCCACCGGATACTCATCGTCAAGGATCTTGGCCAACTTCCCGCAGAGATCCCCGAAATCAACCGGCGCCTCGATCCGCTCCGCCAGACCGGGCCAGGCTTTGACGCAGGACTTCGCCTTCTTCTTTTCGTCGGGTGCGTGGATAATCAGGAGGTGTGACTCCTTGGAGAGCAGATCAGAGAGTGCGCGAAACTCCCCTTCGTAGAGGACGGTCAATCTCCAGATCACCAGCGACGGCGATTGCTCTGACTCCAGGACCGGATCGAGTCCTTCGTCCTCGACTATCTCGTATTTCTCGCTGTCGAGGACGTTCTCCAGCAGACCGGCGGTCCGTTCATCCAGCCCCGACAGCAGTACCCGTTTTCTTTCGTTCATCGTCCAACCCCCACGGACAGCGCCGGTTTGATCTCAGCAGCATTCCGGCGAAAAGGCAAGCGGTTCACTCGCGCGTAGCGTTCAGTCGATCCCAGCGTCCCGGCTCCCACCGCACTGCGAGGCTATGTTCCCGGGAGACAAACACCGCGCCAGGGTTTCCGCGGCCACCGGACGCGGGCCGAACGTGCTTCCTCAGGGTCCAGGCTACATCCGCCATGTCCTCCCCCACAGATCGACTGTAGCGGATGGCCAGATGGGCCGCGTCCAGGAGGGTCTCGATGTCGGGCTCCTGGCCACGGGCGAGGGTTATCACCACGTGAGAGCCCGGCGCACCGCGGACATGCATCCACGCGTCGTGGCCCCGGGCCACCTGGAAGGTCAGGCGGCGGTTGTCCGCCGCGCTGCGACCCACTAGGATTCGTAGTCCCGTGATGGATCGAAAAGCATGGAAGGGCTGCCGAGGGGCGTCCGGCGCTGCCCGGCGCCCGCCCCGCTGTCGGGGCAGATCAGCCCGTACGCGGAGGTCTTCGAGCGCGTCCGCTGGTGCATCCGCAGCCTCTTGGCGCAAGGCCTCCAGGGCCGCTACCCGATCGGCCAGCGCCGTGCTGCGTACCCGAATCCCGTCTACAGCGCGCTTGGATTTCTTGTATCGGGCATAGAGGGCCTCCAGATTCTGCGCTGGGTCCAGCCGAGGATCCAGGGGCACTGTCACCCGGGTTCCGGGCGCGGCCCAGTCCTCGATCTCCACCGAGTCCATTCCCCGCCTGACCTCGTAGAGGTGGGATTTGAGCAGATCCGCAGCGGGACGCACGGCCAGCCCCTCCTCGGCCCGCGCCAGATCGGCCTCGACCCGTAACAGCGTGCGCGACGCGCGCCGGGACGCTGCCCTCAGGTCTTTTAGGAGGGCCCGCCGTACAGCGTTCTCCGCTGCATCCTCAGCAGCGCTGAGAAACAGCGCTGCCACCGCGGCCGCGGGGGAGGCAGCGTCGCTGGGAATCCGCGATGCACGCCTGTCCGGCATGGGCGCGAAGAGGGGGGGCATGTAGACGCGCCCGGGGACCAACTCCCGCTTGTGGGAACAGCTCGGCGCCAACTGATTCCGGATGACGCTATCCCCGTCGATGAGGAAAAGGTTCGAGTGGTGGCCGCTCAACTCGAGGATCAGGGCAGCGTCCCCGTCCCGAGTGGCGAGGCGCAGCACAGCGACCCGGTCTGGCCACGGCTGATCCACGGCCAGCACCCGGGCCCCTGTCAAATCATGGCGCAGCCGCGCCAGGAACCGCGGCATGGGGGTCGTCGTAGAGCACTTCCCCGGGGCCAGACCGATCCACGCGGCCCGGGGCCGGGCCTCGAGGCGAAGGTGGAGGGTCTCCCCGGGGATCCGTACGGCCAGGCAGACAGCGTCGGCTGTGGGCTGGCGGATCTCCTGGACCTGTCCACCCGGAAGCCGTCGGGCCAACTCCTCGACCACCTCACCAAGCTCGGAGAGAGAGAGAGACACGGCCCATTACTTCCAGGGCATGGGGGGTGGGGACGCGGGTTCAGCGAAGGGCCCTGCTGCCAGCGCTGGGCCGTGCCCGTTCGACACGACGGTGCTGTACGCGAAGAGAACTACACCGGGCGCGCCCGCAGCACGGGCGAACTCG
>CAYOTU010000246.1:0-5753 GCA_964406905.1 uncultured Myxococcales bacterium
AGGCTCGACAGGAAGGCCATCATCTCGTCACGGGTGGCCTGGGCACGGGTCTCCATACGGAACTCATGCACCAGAATTTCGTCTGCGAAGATGCCGAAGACAGTGTGGGTGTTGCCCACGTCAATCGCCAGGAACATCCAGTCACCTCCTGATAACTTCACCGCTTCGAATTTCGTGTACACGCCCAGCGTTGTCACGGATGCGAAGGACTCCCAGAGGGGTCACGTCCAGAACGACGCCGTCGATGGGATCCTGTCCTAACGTGCGGATCGGTTGGTCGCGGTCGACAAAGTACCTGTTCCAGGCCTTCAGATCGAGGCCGCGTCGGTTCAGGAAATCCGCCTCCAGGTCTGTGAAGATCTCGAGGAAACGAGCCGCCAGGTCCATGGGGTCCGGAGCTGAGCCGAAGTGGTCTCGCAGGGTCGTAGCGGTGCCATGGAGTTCCGGCGGGAGTTCTTCAGTCCGGATCCCAAGGTTGACCCCCACGCCGATGATCTGCCACCCGTCGTGCCCCTCGACAAGGATTCCTGCGACCTTGCGTCCAGCGAGCAGGAGATCGTTGGGCCACTTGAGCCCGGGGCGTTCTCCCGTAACGGTTTCGAGCGCTTCAGCCAGAGCCTGACCAGCCACCAGGGTCATCGCTGTGGTGAGGTGGTGGGGTTCGTCCATGCGCCGGACGAGGCTGAGGTGGAGGTTGCCTTCGGGGGATGCCCAGGTCCGTCCCCGGCGGCCGCGGCCGCTGGTCTGCTGGTCAGCGATTACGACCAAGCCGTCTCGAGAGGTCCCCTGAACAATGCGGCGGCGCAACTCCTCGTTGGTGGAGTCCAGAATCCGGAAGTGGAGGATCTCAGGAAACCGTGCCTGTGCAGGCCTGGTACCGAGCGTGATTCTCACGTCTTGTCTCCGTCCCTCTGCACCAGCATTGATAGATCCGCGTGGGGCGCCGAGTGGGTCAGCGCGCCCACGGAGATCCGGTCTATACCCGTCCTGGCGTAGTCGGCAAGGTTCTGGTACTCGATTCCGCCGGAGGCCTCCAGGACGCAGCGGCCGCCCACCAGGCGGACCATTTTGCGGACCTCGTCGGGGGTCATGTTGTCGAGGAGGATCGAGTCAGCACCTGTCTCCACAGCGAGGACCAGCTCTTCCTGGTTACGGACCTCCACCTGGACAGGCCGGTCTGTCGCGTAGGCCCGGGCCCGCAGGATCGCCTCCACGATGCCGCCTGCGGCCGCTATGTGGTTTTCTTTGATCAGGAACTGGTCCCAGAGCCCGGCGCGGTGGTTCTGACCGCCCCCGACCCGCACAGCGTATTTCTCCAGCGTGCGCCACCCCGGGGTCGTCTTGCGGGTGTCCAGGAGCGCGACGCTGCTGGGACCGATCTTTCGAAGATAGCGCCGGACATGGCTTGCTATCCCGCAGAGGTGACCCAGGAGGTTCAGGGTGACGCGCTCACCGGTGAGGAGCGCGGCCAGGGAGCCCTCGACATGCAGGATTTCCTTGCCAGAGTAAACCCGGGTACCCTCGGGTACCAGGGCTTCGCAGGTCACCCCGCCCGAGAGCTGCGAAAAGACCAGTTCGGCCAGATTCAGGCCGCAGAGCACCGTGGGTTTGCGGGTAATGACCCGGGCAACTCCCCGAGCGCCCGCTGGGACGCATGCTGCGGTGGTGATGTCGCCTGTGCCCACGTCCTCATCGAGGGCGAGACGGATCAGCGGCAGGGCCGCAGCGCGGAGTTCCTCAATCATCGACCGCTTCCTCCGAAGAGATCGTCCATGCCGTAGAGTCCCGGGGGGCGCTCGAAGCACCACCGGGCAGCGCGAAGCGCGCCCCGGGCGAAGATCTCCCGGGACGTGGCCCGATGGCTTAACTCCAGGCGCTCCCCCTGGCCGAACGCGTAAAGGGTATGCTCGCCCACGACGTCGCCGCCCCGCAGCGCGTGGACGCCGATCTCAGTCGGATCCCGGGGGCCCGGCGTCCCCAAGCGGCCATGTAAAGGGCGGAGCTTTCGGCGCTTGGTGATCAGGTCGAGGAGTTGGATCGCTGTGCCTGAAGGTGCGTCTGCCTTGCGAGCATGGTGGATCTCCGCAAGTTCCAGGTCAAAGTCGGGATCGTCTCCGATGAGAGCCAGGAGGCGCTCGGTCAGGCGTTGTAGGATGTAGACGCCGGTGCTCATGTTCGGGGCCAGAAAGACCGGTATGTCCATGGCAGCCTGTTTTGCCAGTGCGTTGAAGCCCGCATCAAGGCCCGTGGTCCCGGAGACGAAGGCGAATCCATGGCTTCGGGCGATATCGAGGACCTCCGTCGCGGCCGCGGGGGTGGAGAAATCCACCACGACCCGGGGCTCCCGGCGATTGATCCCTGGTGGGCCCACGATGACCTGGTGATCATCAGGGTGGGCCGTGCCTGAATTGGGATGGTCCATCGCCTCCCACGCTGCGACGACCTCGAGATCGTCGTCGGTCGCGGCCAGACGCACAACTGTGCGCCCCATGCGCCCCAGTGCGCCGGACACGGCAAGGGGGATGCTCATGGGAGTACATCGAGATCTCTAAGGACCTGCTCCAGCTTCGTGTGGTGGTGTCCCCCGAGCGCGGCCAGGGGGGGCCGCACCTCGTCGGTGCAGAGCCCCATGAAGGCCAGAGCCGCCTTGAGCGGGGCCGGGTTTGTTTCAATGAAGAGCTGCCTGAACAGGGGCAGGAGTCGCAGGTGAATTGTTCGGGCCTTGTCCGCACTCCCCGCGTTCCAGGCCGCTGTCAGGGCCACCATGAGAGCCGGCGCAACGTTGGCCGTGGTGGAGATCACGCCCTGGCCGCCCACCGCAAGGAGGGGCAGGGTCAGGGAGTCGTCCCCCGAGAGGACCGAGAACGTGTCCCGGTCGGTCGCTGCGACGATCTCCGAGGCCTGATCGAGGTTGCCGCTGGCCTCCTTGATGCCCGTGATGTTTGGGATCCGGGACAGGGTGATGGCCGTCGCTGCGTTCATGTTCACGCCGGTCCGTCCCGGGATGTTGTACAGGACCAGGGGCAGCGTCGTGGCGGACGCTACGAGTTCGAAATGCTTAAGCATTCCGGCCTGTGTGGGCTTGTTGTAGTAGGGGACCACCACCAGCGCGCCCGTGGCGCCTGCTTGCGCGGCCATGCGGGTTCGTTCCACGGTCCCCGCTGTATTGTTGGTGCCCGTCCCCACGAGGACCGGTAGGCCGTCGGCCGCGGTGACGGTGGTCTCCACCACAGCGGTCCACTCAGCGGCCGAGAGGGTGGGGGCCTCCCCGGTGGTGCCGCAGGCCAGGAGCCCATCCACGCGGCCGGTCTTCACGTGGGCGATGATCCCGCGAAGTGCCTCAAGGTCCAGGGCGCCGTCGCGAAATGGTGTCGGTAGGGCGGGATACGTGCCTCGGAAGAGCATGTCGCCTCCTGCGGCGCGTAGGCCGCTGATTAGATGCTAGTATCGTTTGGACGGTAGGGATCCTTGGGGATCCGCTTCAGGGACTCGCCGATGGCCTGGATGACCGTCGGATCCCGTTCCCGGGTTTGGAGGTGCTTGAGAAAGGACCGTGCGCGGGGAGTTGATATCCAACCAATTGCCCGCACGGCCGCGGCGCGGGTCTCCGCGTCTCGGTCTTCGCAGGCTTCCCTTAGTTCTTCCAGGATCTCGACGCCCATGGCACGGGCCGCTGCGCCCATGGCCCGCAGGCGGTAGATCTTGTCCCAGGTGGGGTCTCCCAGGAGGGAGGCGAGGAGCTGTCGGGACCGCTTGTTGTTGAAGTTGCCCAGGCAGTCCACCGCATAGAGGCGGTAGAGGAGCGACGCATCCTTGTCGTTGAGCAGGTTGACCAGAAGCGAGTCCACGTTCGGGTCCAAGGCCCGCAGGACCTGCTCGTCGGGGCAGCCCCCGGCTTTATCCAGGGCCTTGCGGAGCCGCTGCATCCGGTCCTGCTCGAGATCGATCTGCCTCTGGGCTTGCGCGGGGGGAGCCACAGCGAGCAGGGTGACGAGAACGAAAAGTGCGGTGATGAGGTTGCGCATGGCTTACTTCTTCTTTTTTTTCTTCTTTTTCTGTTTTTTACGCTGCTGACTGGCCATCTTGGACTTCTTCCGTGCCTTGGTCTTGTCAAAGGCCCTCATCTTTCGGCGCTGGCCCGACTCGGGGTCCATACCCATGGGATCCTGGGTCGGCAAGACATCCTCCATGTTCATTCCCTTGAGCGCACGCGCCTGGGACATCTGTTTGAAACCCGGAATCCGCCCAAGAATTCCCGGGTTCTTCCCGACCTTGCCCATTATGTCCTTCATCGCGCCGAAGCGTTGGAGGAGGTCACGGACCGCGGGTTCGTCGGTGCCCGAGCCCTTGCCGATCCGCCGTGCTCGGCTCTGATCGATGAGGTCTGGACGGAGCCGCTCCTTGGGTGTCATAGAGTTTATGACCGCCTCGATGCGGACGAGGGCCTTGTCGTCAATGTCCATGCCTTCCGGGAGGCCGTCCGGGAACATGGGGAGCTTGTCCATGAGGTCTTTGAGGGACCCCATTTTTTTGATGAGGCGGATCTGCTCCACAAAGTCGAGGAGGGAGAACTGGCCGGAGAGCATCCGCGTCGCGTCCTCCTCGGCCTTTTTTTCGTCTACCACCTTCTCGAAGTCCTGCATCAGCCCGACCACGTCACCGAAGCCGAGGATCCGGGACGCCAGACCGTCGGGACGGAAGACATCGAGTTGGTCAAGGCCCTCGCCCATTCCCACGAACTTGATCGGTTTGCCGGTGACAGCGCGGACGGAGAGGGCCGCGCCACCGCGAGCGTCGCCGTCGAGCTTTGTCAAGACCACGCCGTCCAGTTCGAGACGCCGGTTGAACTCCTTCGCTGTGTTCACAGCGTCCTGGCCGATCATAGCGTCCACGACCAGGAAGATATTGGCGACCTTGGTGCGCGCGACGATCTCCTCCAGCTCAGCCATGAGGAAGTCGTCGAGCGCGAGGCGGCCAGCGGTGTCGAAGATCACCACGTCGCGTTCGTGTTCCCGCGCGTGGGCCAGGGCACGTTCACAGAGCTCGGGCGGCTGGACGCCGGGGAGCGTGAAGACCGGGATCCCGAGGCGTTCGCCCAGGATCTGCAACTGCTGGATCGCGGCGGGACGGTACACGTCCGCGGCCACGAGCAGGGGACGCTTGCCGTCGGCTTTGAGGTGGTTCGCCAGCTTGCCCGCTGTGGTGGTCTTACCGGAGCCCTGGAGGCCGGCCATGAGGATCGTGGTGAGTTCACCGGGGCCGGGGTTCAGTTCTCCGTCGCCTTCGCCCATGAGTTCCACGAGCTCGTCGTGGCAGATCTTGACGAAGTGCTCGGCAGGGGACGCTGTGAACTCGCCGCCCTTATGCCGGACCTTGGTTTGCACCACCTCCCCGAGGGCCTTCTCTTTTACCCGTTTGAGGAACGCGGAGACCACGTGGTATTCCACGTCGGCCTCGAGGAGACTGATCCGGATATCCCGGATGGCTTCGTTGATCGTGGCCTCCGAGAGCTCCCGGTATCCCTTGAGGCGGTTCCGCGCGTTCCGGAATCCCTGGGTGAGCGTCTCGAGCATTGAACCTCCCCCTTTTGTGGAGCAAACACTACGGCGAAAGCCACCGTTCTGTCAAGGCTCTCACCAGTCCCAAATCCACCACCAAGCTCGCGACCGAGCACGTTGAGACGGTGTGTTGGGCAAGGCGACAAGCCGAGTTGTGCGGAGGTGTGCTTGTGGCACATTGAGCACCAACTCGGT
>CAYOTU010000247.1:0-3207 GCA_964406905.1 uncultured Myxococcales bacterium
AGGAATGAGATGAAGCGTTGGACTCTGCTGATCGCGGTCCTGCTGGCCTTCCCTAGCTGCGGACCGACCAAGGATACGAAAGAGCCCGGAGAGAAAATTGTGGGGCGGGCACCGGTTCCCCGGTCGCTTCCGTCAGCGGACGGTCCCGGTCCCGCTGAACCTGCTGAGGCCCCACCAGCGCCTGCACCTGCGGCGGCTGCGGAGACTGGGTCAAGCCCGGACACACCAGACGCGCCGGAGCCCGTAACCCCAGCCCCGGAGCCCCCCACCGCCGTTGATCCAGCGCTCGATCCTCAACCTTCTTCCCATGATCGGGCCCTGGAGGTCGCAGTCGAAGCCGGACTTCACGACACGGACGCGCCGCCTCCCGATGCCGAGGATCTGGATCCCGTCATCGCCCTGGACGACAAGGGCCGCATCGTGGGGCCCGTTCCCGACATGGCCCCTAAGCTCCCCTTCCTCTTCGACTCGGACAGCTTCGTCTGCCCCGGAGACGCTGTGATTCAGGGCGCACGTCCTCCCAAGGGACGCGAGCTCGGCTGCCGCGTCGGCGGCATGCTCGTGGGTCCGTTTATCGAGTGGTACGAAAACGGACAACGGCAGGTCGAGCGCGGCTACGTTAACGGCGTGAAGCAGGGCCCTGTACGCCAGTGGTACCGGGACGGCGCGCTCAAAGCGATCCGGTACTTCCACAAGAGCCAGCCCCACGGCCGCTACGCCCGGTGGCATGTCAACGGACGCAAGGCCGAGGAGGGTGCGTACGAGGACGGCAAGCAGATCGGTCCATGGACTGCCTGGTATCCCAACACGACGACGGAGTCTGAGGGCATGTTTGTAATGGGCCGCGGGCAGGGCCCCTGGTCATACTGGTACCCCAACGGTCAGACGAAGAAGGAGGGGCGCTACAACAAGGGGCAGAAAAACGGGATGTGGTCTTTCTGGTACCCCAACGGCCAACTCAAGCTTGAGGGCGAGTACCTGAACGACTACCCGATCCATACCCTTCGCATCTACGCGGAGGACGGCTCAGTTCTCCAGTAAGGGTCCGTTGGGAGCTTCGCCCATACCCGATCCCAGCCGGGAGCCTGCGACCGTGGATTCCGATCCCAGCTATTCGAAGCCCAGGACAATCAACGAGAGGCTCGAATATCCATCTTTGGGCGACAGGCTCGAAGAGCGTTCACAGCATCCATACTGACCTCTGTCCCCCATAGATCCACGCGGCGAAGCCGGGGGAACGCTGCCAGGGACAGGAGGCCGTTGTCTGTGACTGCGGTGCCACCCAGGTCCAGCCGTTCCAGCGCTGGCAGCGCTGCCAGAATCACGAGGGAGGAGTCGGTGACCCTGGTTCTGGTGAGGTCCAGCCGTCGTAGGCCCCTATGCTCACGCAAGGTCCGGATCCCCGCGTCCCCGACCCCTGTTCCTGCGAGATCCAACGACACGAGGTGGCCGAGTGGCGCCAGCGCGGCCAGGCCCCCGTCGGTGATGTCCGTATGCCACAGCCCCAGGCTCCGGAGCTCGACGCAACGGCCCAGGCGAGCCAGCCCCCTGTCCCCGATACCGGTAAAGCCCAGATCCAGACGCCGCAGTCCGTCTGAATTCGGCAGGTGCTCAAGGGCTTCGTCCGTCAGCGTTGCGCCGAAAAGTCCCAGGCTCTCAAGGGATGTCAGGGGTTCCAGGGACGCCAGGCAGCGGGCACTACCCGCTCCTCCCAGATCGAGGGTGCGAAGCCCTGTAGAGCGACCCAGCACGGCGATGCCCTGATCGCTCAGTTCCGAGGTTTGCAGGATCAGCGTCTCCAGGTTTGGGAGTGCGGCCAGTCCGGCGACCAGTTCATCGTTCGCGTCGGGGACCACGAGGTGCAGCGCGACGCTGCCGAGGTCGGCGAGACAGCCGGGGAGCTTCTTCAGGCCTCGCTTGGTCTCTGTGAAGGTCAACGCCAACGCGGCCGGCTCTGCTGTCAGGATGCCCGCGCTGATCCGCTTGTCGCAGACCTGTTTCGGAGCCAGGTGGATCGCACCGGCAAGGTCCCGGTGGAGCGCCAGGAGATCTACCGCATCCCTCGTGCGCCAGTCCACCAGATCCAGCCCGATGGAGGCCCCCTGGGACCGGATGATGCCACTCAGCGTAACCGCTACAGTGTCGGGCTCGCCCCGCGTCTCCAAGATATTGCGATCCATCCAGACCATTCCGTGCCCCAGGATCGCCGGGCGAAGGACAGCGGGGCCTTCGTCCAGGGGGGGCACCTCGGGCAGGTCCACAGGTCTCGCCTCTCGGGGACAGTCTGCGACCGCATCAACGGTCTCCACCGAGCTCTCCTCGGCCTGCTCGGCGCAAGCGGCCCCAAGGGACAAAATCAGCAGGGCTATCAAGAGCAGACGACCACGCATGGCGAACCTCCGAGACGTGGGACGGATCGATCCTCCCACGAGGCACCAACTCCGCAATTTTCCGGTCCCGGAGGGACCGCCCATCCAACCATTGATAGCGGCGCTGTCACGAACTATCATGCCTCCATGAAAACACGCCTCGTACTGCTGGAAATCGTCAACACGGATCGCCTCCGGATCTATCGAAACGAGTACTATCCGTTCATTCAGGCCCTGGCCTGCGATCACGGAGTCCCCACCCGCTGGCTGAGCCTCGGCGTCGAGGCCCGGACCGCTGCCTCGGGGGAGAACCTCTACCTGTACGACCCAACTCCCCAGGCGCTGGATCTTGCTGTCGAGGCCCTGGTTGCAGCGAAACCGACCCACGTCATCCTGAACGAGCACCTGACCCCGGTAGCGTTCTCACGCCTGCGCCAGGCCGCGGCCGGCGCCAAGTTCCACCAGGTCGAGATGAGCCCGTCCGGACCGATCCTCGAGCTCCTCGATGGCTGGTTGGGTCTCGACCTCTCGGATCTGCGCGCGCAAGGGCTCCTTCTGGAGGAGGCTGTCCGCCCCGACTTCACTCGGACGCCTTTGGACGACCTCGCTCGCCAGATTCGCCCCTACCCCTCCCTACTCGTTGGCCCCGGCTGCGACTACGTACGGTCCCTTCACGACCACCCTGACTTCACGGCTCCTGGCACGGCCCTGGACGCGGAGAAGGTCCGATCCCACCGGGGCTGCTCCTTCTGCATCAACCCCGATCCACGGCAGTTTCTCCCCCGCGGCGATCCGGTGGACCTGGCTATGGAGCAACTCCAAGGTGCTGCCGAAACCC
>CAYOTU010000247.1:3217-5747 GCA_964406905.1 uncultured Myxococcales bacterium
AAACCCTCGATCCTTTGCTCCAGGATCGGTCCTTTCTCGTCCGGGGAGTAAACCTCCTGCCCGCGATCGAGCGGCTCGCTACAGCGTTGGAGAAACGGGCCGCCCCGCCCACGACCTTCTTTATCTCCACACGTGTGGACCGGCTCCTGCGGCTTGAGGACCGGATCCGCCGAGCCCTCCCCGTGCTCGCACGGGGAGGGCATCGGATCCTCATCTGGAACATGGGTGTCGAGAACTTCTCTTCAAGGGAAAACGAACGCCTCAACAAGGGTCTCTCCATGGAGATCCTCCGGGATGGAATCCGCTCCGTTGTCGGACTTGCCGAGGACTTCCCGGACGTGTTCGACTTCGACGGCTGGGGCTACATCCTCTACACCCCCTGGACGACCCTCGATGACCTCCGAATAAACTTCCAGGAATTTCATGCCCTTAACCCCAAAAACGCTGATTTCGCGCTCGGCACCGCACTTCAACTCCTTCCTGGGCTACCTGTGACCCACCTGGCGGAGCACGATGGACTGACGGTTGATGTATTCGATGATCTCCCCACTGACTCGGGATGTATCTCCACCTGGGACGGATATGAGATCCCCTGGAGGTTCCAGGATCCCCGTGTCGCTGTCATGTACCGCCTTACCCGCCGATTCCGTCCTGGTCGGATCATCCCTGAGGACAACCCCGAGGCCCAACGGGTCCAGACCTGGCTGGATTCGCTCCCGGACGGAGGCGAAGATCTCCTCCAAGCCGCAGAGGCCTTGTTGGACGTCATTGATGACGCTACCGAGGCTGGCGATCCGTTGCCAGCCCTCGAGGAACACCTCAATGCCGCCGCTACCATTATCCGCGCACGCGCGGCTGCCGATACCACCGGTGACATGCTCGGGCCCGCGCAGGTCCGCCTTCATGGCGCCTTGCAGGCGGACATCGACGCGGGCACCCTTGATCTTGGCACCCTCCGAATCGATTCGCTCCGCCTCCGACCCACCGATGAGAGGGGACGGATCGAGCTACTCCTCAAGGGCGGTCCGGCTCCGCTGGAGGTGCTCATAGAAGAGGCCCCGGAGAGCGCACCCGCGTTCCTGCGAAACGGGAGCCTCGCGATCTCCTATAAATCCAGGGATCCGGGACCGACTGAACATGAAATCGCCGTGCTGCGCACACTCCTGACGCGAGCAGCCTCCGCCTTCGACGACGCGGCTCCAGACCGCATGACCGTTGACAATGAAGTGCCTTCGCCGTAGGGTGAACGCGGCTGTGATGACCTCCGGAGGCAGACCCCAATGACCGGTTCCCTTCCCCTGGACACCACCCCCCGCCGACGCCGCGCCCGACGGGTGGAGACTGCGGAGAGCATGGCCCAGCAGCAGCGGCAGATCTCGGTCTCTGAGTTCTTCAGCAAGAACCGACATCTCCTGGGCTTCGACAACCCGCGTAAGGCCCTCTTGACTGCGACCAAGGAGGCCGTGGACAACGCGCTGGACGCGTGCGAGGAGGCCGACATCCTCCCTGAGATCGTGATCCGTATCCACGAGATCGCGCCGGAGCGCTTCCGCATCATGGTGCGGGACAACGGCCCCGGCATCCTGAAGAGCCAGATCCCAAATATCTTCGGGAAGCTCCTCTATGGCTCCAAGTTCCACCGCCTCAAGATGAGCCGGGGGCAACAGGGCATCGGCATCTCCGCGGCTGGCATGTACGGGCTCACCACCACGGGCCAACCGATCCGCGTCATCTCCCGCACCGCGCCCAATCGTCCGGCGAACTTCATCGAGCTGCGCATCGACACCAAGAAGAACCGCCCGGAGATCATACGGGACATGGAGGTCCCCTGGATCTCTGACCGGGGCACCGAGGTCAGCCTGGAGTTGAAGGGCAAGTACACGCGGGGCCGCCAGTCCGTGGATGAGTTCCTACGCCAGACGGCCATTGCGAACCCTCACGTCCGCATCGAATACCGAGCGCCGGACGCAAACATCACCATCTACGAGACCGCGTCGCCGGAATTGCCTCCGCCTACGGACGAGATCAAGCCCCACCCCTACGGCGTGGAGATAGGCGTCCTCCAGGGGATGCTCAAGGACAGCACGGCACGCCACCTCTCCGTCTTCCTGAACCAGGAGTTCAGTCGGGTCTCCCCGCGGGTCGCAGAGCAGATCTGCGAGGCAGCAGGGCTGAGCCCCCGGGCCTACACCACCCGGATCAGCCGCAACCAGGTCGAGGCCCTCATGGAGGGTATCGCCAAGACCCGGATCATGAGCCCGCCCACGACCTGCGTCGCGCCCATCGGCGAGGAGCAGCTGGTCAAGGGGCTCCAGTCCGTGGTGGACGCGGACTTCTACGCGTCCTGCACCCGCCCCCCCGCTGTCTACCGGGGCAACCCCTTCATCATCGAGGCAGCGCTGGCCTATGGCGGAACCGGTCAGGCCGGAGATCAGCCCGCCAGGCTCCTGCGCTACGCGAACCGGGTCCCCCTGCTCTATCAGCAGGGTGCGGGGGCCTGCTTCAACTCCACGGTGAAGGTCAACTGGAG
>CAYOTU010000248.1:0-5743 GCA_964406905.1 uncultured Myxococcales bacterium
GTCCGCGAATCCCGTCGGTGCCGAAGTATCGCCGCATGGTAGTCCTCCCGTAATATGGTTCCGCGCCCCTCACTCAGGGGTTACGGCGCTTCCTCAGCTTTATCTTGAAGTAACGGTTCTCTTCATCCAACTCGAAGCGCAGGCTCTTGCTCTCCCTGATCACGGGCTGCACCGGCCCGTAGACCTCGGAGAGAAGGCTGCCGGACGGAGGCCGGATCCCACCCGCATCCAGCCAGACCAAGTTACCGACGTTGGCCCGAGTGATCCCTGACAGGAGCCGCTCCGTGCCGGTGATCCGCACGGAGAAGCGCTCGGGCACAGCGCGGCAGGTAAAGCCGGCCGGGCAGTCCACGACCCGAATCGGGACGTCGGCCAGGGCCTTGACGTCGTGCTTGGCCCGTAGGGGGATCAGTACCCGGACCTTGGACGGCTCCAGGGTAATGGACTCCCCCTTGGGCGCGGCCACATCGACGCGAGTCTCATAGGATGTATCCAACCCGGTGATGTCTATGGGCCGGGTGCTCAGCTCCTTGAGGTCCTTGATGACGGTCGAGGGCCCAGAGATCGTGACGATCGGGGGTTCCACCTCGATCCCACGGTGGTCAACGAAGACATACTGGCTGGGGCCGCCCTGAACATTTGGACGAACCGGGAGGGAGCGGGAGTCCAGGGTGTCGATCTTCACGCCGAAGGAGGGCGGATAGACACCCAGAATGCGCGCTCCCTGCATGCCGAGATGCTCCTCCAAGGCCTCTACGGAGAACTCGTAGGTTCCGCCTCCCGGATCCTCGGACAGATCCACGACAAAGGTCTCGGGCGTTTGCTGTACATAATTGACAAGGCGGGACCACGGTCCACGGATGCGAAGACGCACTTCTGTGGGCGGCTCCTCCAGCAGGAGCACGCCCTTCTGCGGCAGGGCCGCGTGGAGGGGGACCCGGATCTCGACCTCCCGGATCGTGTCCTGGCGCACCATCCAGACCAGGAAAAAGGCCACCACCAACGAGAACAGCTTCAGAACGGGGTAGCGCAGGAGGCCCTTGAGTATGGCATTCTTGGCATTCTCGGTGCTCATTCCTTGACCCCCCTCGGGGATTTTGTCCCCCCAGGTGCCCGCAGGTGGCGCAGCCGATCCAGGAGGCTGACCTCCTGGCCGCTCCCCGCTTCGGTGAGGAGGAGCTCACGCAAACGATCGGGCTCCACTCCCCTCTCGAAGCGGCCGCCCTGCGCGACGGAGATCCGTCCCGTCTCCTCGGAGACGACCACCACCAGGGCGTCGGTCTGCTCCGAGAGTCCCAACGCAGCCCGGTGGCGGGTCCCGAGCTGCTCGTCGTCCGGGTTCACTGCGAGGGGCAGGATAGCATGCGCGGCCACGATGCGGTTGTTACGCACGATCACCGCTCCGTCATGGGTCGGGTTCTCGTACGCAGGGACAAAGAGGAGGAAAAGCAGGTGCCGCTCCATGGCCGCGTCCAGGGGGATCGACCCCTGCTCAAAGGGTGAAAGGTCTGCTGTACGTTCCACTGCGATGATGGCCCCGATGCGGCGGGCCGACATGGTCCTTGCAGCGTCAACGATCTGTTCGACTGACTCGGCCGTGGTCCGAACATCGGTTGTTCCACCGCCCAGCCAGCCCGGCATCCAGTAGAGACGCCCGATGGTCCGCCGAATGTCCTCCTGGAACAGGATAATTACCAGGATGACGAGGCTACCCATGAAGTTCGACAGGAACCAGTTGACCGTGGTCAGGCCCAGGAAGCGATCGCTGGAGAGTGTGTAGAGGACCAGGACCGAGGACAACCAGATCAAGGCTTGAAAAGCGCGGGTGCCCCTGAACAGGAGGATGATCTGAAAGACGATGAAAGCCACGACGAGCACATCAAGGACAAAGCGCACCCACTCGGTACCGCCGCCTGGGAAGCTCATCAAATCACCTCAACAAACTACAAGTCAAACGTCCCACACTATCGCATCCACCACCCGCACCACGTCGCGGAGCGCGTCCACGTCATGGACCCTGACCATGTGGACCCCCTGCGCGGCCAGCACAGCGACCGCGGCCGCTGTACCCATGAGACGCTCCCTGGGCGCGCGTCCGGTCAGCTCCCCCAGGAAGCGCTTCCGGGAAGGCCCCACCACCACGGGGTATCCGCCCACCAGGAAGCGGGTCGCACTGCGCATGAGCTGGAGGTTGTGCTCCAGGGTCTTTCCGAAGCCGATCCCAGGATCGATCAGGATCCCCGCTCGTTTGCAGCCCCGCGCCTCGGCCCAAGTAGCCTGCTGGAACAGGAACTCGGCCACGTCGTCCACCACGTCCACATACTCGGGGTCTTCCTGCATTGTAGCAGGGGGCCAGAGCGAGTGCATCAGAATTACCGGCACCCCGGCCCGAGCGACGACGTCCACCATGGCGTCGTCCCCGCGCAGCGCGGTGACGTCATTGATCATTCCCGCCCCAGCGTCGAGGGCCGCGGACGCTACGGGGGCCTTGTAGGTATCCACGGACAAGATCACGTCCAGCCGGGACGCCAGGGCCTCCACCACGGGGATGACCCTATCCAACTCCTCCTGAAGGGACACGGGCGTCGCGCCCGGCCGCGTGGACTCGCCACCGATGTCTATGACGTCAGCGCCCGCGTTCGTGAGCCGCGCTGCCTGATCGAGAGCCGCCCCAGGGTCCAGGAACAGACCGCCGTCCGAGAAGGAATCGGGGGTCACGTTCAGGACCCCCATGAGGCGGGTCCGGTCCAGGGTCAGCTCAGCGCTAGGTGTCTTCAGGGTTCGGTTCCTCAACAGACTCCGGCGCCTCCTCCGCTATGCCATACATGGTCAACTCGTGCCGCCGCAGAATCTCCAACACATCCTTTTGTCCCAGGGTCTCCCTGAGGACCAGCTCCTGTGCCATGTCATCCAGAGTCTCTCGGTGCTGACGCAAGATCTGGCGTGCACGATCGTGGGACGTGTCGACGATCCGCCTGATCTCCCGGTCGATACGCTCCGAGGTGGCCTCGCTGTGGTTCCTGACCCGCGAGAACTCCTTGCCCAGAAAAACCTCCTGCGACTCACCTTCATAAGACAGTGGCCCGAGGTTGCTCATCCCCCAGACGCACACCATCTTCCGTGCCAGATCCGTGGCATGGCTAATGTCCTGTCCTGCTCCGGTCGTCTGTTGATCGAATACCATCTCCTCCGCCACCCGTCCACCCATGAGCATGGTGATGGTATCCTCGACCCATTCGCGGGAGTAGCCGTGGCGATCCCTCTCCGGGAGAAGCTGCGTCAACCCGAGGGCCATTCCCCTGGGGACGATGGTTACCTTATATAAAGGATCCGTGTTCTTGAGTTGGCTTGCCACGAGGGCATGACCCGACTCGTGATACGCGGTCATCCGCTTCTCTTCTTCTGTGAAACCCATGCTCTTGCGCTCTGTGCCCAGGAGGACCTTGTCCTTCGCCTCGTCCAGGTCCCGTGTCTCGATTACATCTGCGTTTCGCCGGGCAGCGAGGAGCGCGGCCTCGTTGAGGAGGTTTTCCAGATCCGCGCCGGAAAAACCAGGGGTCCCTCGGGCCACCAGCTCCAGATCCACGTCGTCGCTAAATGGCTTCTTGCGGGAGTGAACACCGAGAATTCCACGGCGTCCTTTGACGTCCGGCAGGCTCACCACCACCCGCCGGTCGAAACGCCCAGGACGCAGGAGCGCGGGATCCAGCACGTCCGGACGGTTGGTGGCAGCGAGGAGGATGACCCCTTCGTTCGACTCGAAGCCGTCCATCTCCACAAGGAGCTGGTTCAGGGTCTGCTCCCGCTCGTCGTGGCCGCCGCCAAGGCCCGCACCTCGATGGCGCCCCACCGCATCGATCTCGTCGATGAAGACGATGCAGGGTGCGTTCTTCTTCCCCTGCTCGAAGAGGTCGCGGACCCGGGACGCGCCGACGCCGACGAACATCTCGACGAAATCCGATCCGCTGATGCTGAAGAACGGGACCCCCGCCTCCCCGGCGACGCCCTTTGCGAGGAGGGTCTTCCCGGTCCCCGGTGGTCCCATTAGGATGACGCCCTTGGGGATGCGCCCCCCGAGGCGAGTGTACTTCTTTGGTTCCTTGAGGAAGTCGACGATCTCCTCAAGCTCCGCCTTTGATTCGTCGATGCCCGCAATATCCGCGAAGGTGATGTTGACGTCGAGTTGGGTCAGGACCCGGTGCTTGCTCTTCCCGAAGCTCATGGCTTTGCCACCCCCCGACTGGAGCTGGCGCAGGAAGAAGATGAAGAGGCCAAAGAGCAGGATCATGGGGACCCAGGAGATCAGGAACTGGAACAGGAGCCCGTCCTTGTCCTCCTCCTCGTGGACCACGTTGACTCCCAGAGCCAGGATCGGGGGCTCGTAGTTCTCGAGGCTACCCCTGGACCGGCGTTCAGCGCCGTCGTGGTACGTGAGCACGAGGGTCTCACCCTTGACGATAATTTTTTTCACCTGGGTGTAGGCCAGGTCTTCGGGATCATCGATCTCGTCGGGAGTGGGGATCCGTCGTCCTTCCCGCAAAAACTCTGAGAAGGACAGGACCTTCACGTCCGCCGCGTCCCTGGGAAGGGGGTCGTCCGCTTCCCGCCATGTCACCGAGACACCCCGGCGCACCAGATCGTCATGGAAGCCTTCTACGCTCTCGAGGTTGCCCCGGGCCCGGAAAGCGGTGTCATCGATGAGGGTCCCGGTGAGGACCTCCCCCCGAATCTCCAGGCTCCGTATCCCACTGAGGGCCACGCCGTCGTCGGGGACGGTCACAGTCTCCGCATCCTTCACAACGCGGGAGAAGGAGATCTCCTCGGGCTTCTCCTTACTCTTCATGAACTGGACGACCAGGATAAAGGCGAGGATCAGGAGGACCCACAGGATCAGGTTTTTCTGCTTGTTGCCCACGCTGTCTTGCTCCATGGGTTCGAAAGAGAGAAAGAATATAGTCACAACGTCCCCTTCCTTCAACAGAATAACGAAGGAGTTGTTCAGTTTCGGGGTTGAAGGAAACGCGCTTGCTCCGTTCTGCCCACGCACATATACTCAGGCGCCTTTTGCCCGGACAAGCGAATCAAGGCCGAACAAGGGATCAAGGGAGGTCGCCGTAACCCGTGAGTCGTCTTTCGTTAATGGTCATCATCGTCTGCGCGTCGTGTCTTCTCTATGGCGAGGCGTTGCGCGCGTCCGACGACGATCGCCCCATCATCACGAGCATGAAGGCCGAGGGGCTCTACCGGATCCCCTTCTCGACGGTCCGTCAGCGCATCCGCAGCCGCCAGGGCGAGCCCATGTCGCCATTCCGCCTGTCAGAGGACGTAAAGCGCCTCTACCGGACCGGCTATTTCGAGGACATCCGAATCCTGGCGAAGGAGGTCCCCGGCGGCATCGCGCTCACCATGCACTTCAAAGAGCACCCTCGCGTCCAGAAGGTCTCCTTCTCGGGCAACGACGAACTGGATGACGAGGAGTTGACCAAGGCGGTGTCCGTCAAGGCCGCGCGCTTCCTAAACCTCGACGAAGTGGAGCGCTCCATCGCCGCGATCCGGGACCTCTATCGCGACAAGGGATACTACCTGGCCGAGATCAAACACGAGATCGAGTTCCTGCCGAAGAACCGGGTGGAGCTTACCTTTGTGGTCAAGGAGAACGACAAGGTACGGGTCACCCGGATCCGTATTACAGGGAACACCGAGGTAAACGACGAGGCCATCACCCAGTTCATGCAAACAGGAG
>CAYOTU010000249.1:0-3321 GCA_964406905.1 uncultured Myxococcales bacterium
CCACGAGTTTTTCCAATGGGTAGAAGATCATGGGTTTGCGGCCCACGGGCAGCAGGTGTTTGTTGGTGACCTTGGTCAGGGGTAAGAGCCGGGATCCGGTCCCTCCGGCCAGGATGGTTCCGACGATCTCCATGGGGGCCTCCGGGGTTTGTCAATCGGGTCGCCAAAGATAACATAAAGAGCGTTGAACGACTATTGATTGTGCTTTACACGCGTAGGGGGGTAGAAGAGACTGTTGGCAATCCGGAGGAAGACATCATGGAACAGCTGTTCTCTCATTCTTCGGCTTTTCGTCGCCGACGGTTCATCAACTGGTTCCCCATGGGGCTCACCTACGCGTTCCTCTACATGGGCAGGTACAACCTGACCGTGGCCAAGAACGCACTCGGCGAGGCCATGACCAAGGAGCAGTTCGGCACGATCTTCGCTGCCGGTACCATCACCTACGCGTTTTCATTCCTGCTCAACGGCCCCCTGACCGACAAGATCGGGGGACGCAAGGCGATCCTCATCGCGGCCTTCGGCTCTGGCATCATGAATCTGATCATGGGTCTCTATATCCACTTCTCCGTGGCCCAGGGCGGGGATGCCAGCGCCATCGTGCCGGTCTTCTCGGTGATGTACGCGGTCAACATGTACTTCCAGTCCTTTGGCGCTGTCTCCATCGTCAAGGTGAACTCCCACTGGTTCCACGTGCGGGAGCGCGGCGGCTTCAGCGGAATCTTCGGGACGATGATTTCATCGGGGATTTTCTTCGCGTTCACGGTCAACAGCTGGGTCCTGGACTGGGTGACCCCGGAGAATGCGGTCTCCCAGGTTCCGACCACCATGTGGGTGTTCTTCCTGCCCGCCGCTATCCTGTTCATCATGTTCTTTATCGAGCTGATTATTTTGCGGGACAGGCCCGGGCTGGCGGGACACGAGGACTTCGACACCGGCGACGCAAGCAGCGGTGAGATGGGGCAGGAGCTTTCGTCTCTTCAGATCATCAAGAAGATTTTGACGAACCCGATTATCCTCGTCCTCGCGGGGATCGAGTTCTGCTCAGGTGTACTCCGCAACGGCGTGATGCATTGGTTCCCCATCTACGCGAAGGAGGTCCTGGGCCTGGAGTCCGGCCACTACCTGGTCAACGGGGACTGGAGCCATTGGTACTACACGGTTATCCCCTTCCTGGTCCTGTCTGGTTTCTTCTTCTTTCTCTCCTCGCGGGCAAAGGGTGGGAAAAAGGCTTGGTACGCTATCTCCGGCGCATTGATGTTCATCGCACCCTTCCTCCAGGGAGGCTGGGGCGGCGTCCTCATGGTCGCGGGGATCATCGGCTCCAACACGGCGGGCTGGGTCTCGGATCTCTTCTTCCAGAGCCGACGCGCTCCGGCCGCGGGGGGGCTGTACGTTGGGCTGATTATCTCGACCATCGTCATGATTTTTGTCCTGGGCGGTACCACCAGCACCATCCGCTGGGCCGATAAGGACGACAAGGCCGTCGCCGAGGGCTTCGACCTGCTCCAGACCGGGGACGAGGTTCTCGCTGTAGCGGGGGTCACGGAAATCGAGGACTGGTCCGACATCACCTGGGCCGTGGCCTGCATGGTGCCCGCCTGCAAGGACTCGGACTGGGATCCCGACCAGTGCATCTGCACCACCAAAGCGCCTCCATCATCGGAGGCAACGTTCGGAATGACGAGCCAGGGCTTCATCCCCGTGACCGTGAAGCGGGACGGGGCCGTGCTGGCCCTGCGCCTGAAGGACATGACATTTGAGAGGGGGCAGCGCGCGGGCGACAAGCGCAAAGTCAAGGCCGGCCCTGAGCTGATTATGTGGGAGTTCTGGTTGGGCCTCGTGATCTTTTTTCTGTCCCTCTGCGTCATCGGCTCTCACGGCCTCCTCAGCGGGACAGCGACCATGGACTTCGGGGGCCGCAAGGGTGCGGCCACCGCGGTGGGCATGATCGACGGCTTCGTATACCTGGGGACCGGTATTCAGTCCCTCGCGCTGGGACATCTGACGTCCAGGGACTGGAGCTACTGGCCGATATTCCTGGTTCCCTTCGCTGTCTTGGGCTTTGTGCTGGCCCTGACGATCTGGAACAAGAAGCCCAAGGGCAGCGGCGGGGGCCACTGATGGAGTCGCTCCACGGCAACGGCAGCGCCACCCCCAACATCGCTCTCATCAAGTACTGGGGCAAGCGGGACCCGGCCATGAACCTCCCCTTTACCGATACCGTCGGGGTGGTCCTGGATCAGGGGCGGACCCGGGTCAACATAGCGGAGTGGTCCCAGGACGAGATCTGGTGGCAGGTGGCCGGCAGGATGAAGCGTCTCACCGGGGGCTTGACCAGCCCCTACATTCGTATGCTGGATCATGCCCGCGCAGTTCGAGGGCTTGACCGGCCCCTGCGGGTAGTGGTGGTGCCGAGTCTGCCTCCGCGGGTCGGCTTCGCCGGCTCTGCCGCGGCCATGGCCGCGCTCGCCGCGGCGTTGGAGGACGCGTTCAGCCTGAATCTCGACCTTTGGGAGCGTTCGGTTCTGGCCCGCATCGGCTCGGGGTCTGCTGCCCGCTCGGTCCCTGACGGCTTCGTGCGATGGTACGCGGGTGACGATCCCGGGGGGATAGACAGCTACGCGGAGTGCATGTATCCGCCGGAGCATTGGGAGGAGTTGCGGCTCATCTTGGTGTCCGTGGACAACAAGATAAAGGAGGTCCCCTCCACCCAGGCCATGCTGCGCAGCCAAGCGACCTCGCCCCTGTTCGAGGCTTGGCTTGACCAATGCCGGTCCGACCTGCCCCTGGTTCTAGACGCGTTGGGCCGGAAGGATATCGAGGCCCTCGGCCCCGTGGTCGAGGCCAATGCGCGCTGCATGCACGCGGTAGCGCTCGCCGCGGATCCCCCGATCCTCTACTGGACCTTGGACACGATCCGCGTCTTCGAGGCCATCAACGCGCTGCGCCGCGGCGGGGTAGGGGTCTGGGCCACGGTGGACGCTGGGCCCAATCCGATCCTCCTGACCCTGGATGAGGACGTTGAGCGGGTCGACAAGGTCATCTGCGACGTCTTGCCCGCGGTGGAAACAATCGTCGCCCGTCCCGGTCTCGGGGCCGTCTCCGGGACCATCTGATGGGTGCCCGTACCATCGTAGTCCTCGCCGCTGTTATCGCTCTGGGGTTCGCCTGCGCTGGCCCGTCGCGCGATGGACCCGGGACCGACACGATCGACGTGGCCGAGACGATCGAGATGCGCGACAGCGTCGAACCCATGGACACCGTTGACACCGTTGACACCGTTGACACCGTTGACACCGTTGACACCGTTGACACCGT
>CAYOTU010000249.1:3421-5696 GCA_964406905.1 uncultured Myxococcales bacterium
TTGACACCGTTGACACCGTTGACACCGTTGACACCGTTGACACCGTTGACACCGTCGAGCCGCAAGATCTCGTCCCAGAGGTTCTGGATCCGACCTTTGACGGTGACGGGGACGGCGTCCCAGACGTAGAGGAGATTGAGGCCGGGACTGACCCGAAGGATCCAGCGGACGCACCCGCCTGGCACCCTGACTGGAGCGGACACCCGCGGTTGATCTTCGGGCCGGAGGCCATCCCCGGGCTGGCTGCCCTCGTCGCGGCACCGGATCCGGTGCACGCCACCCTCCTCCAGCGGATCGAGGCGGCCGCGGGCCAGGCCCCACTGGAGCATCCCGAGGATGGCTTCGATCCCTACGTCACAGCGTCCCGGGGCCGGATAGCCAAGGCAGCGGCCTTCCTCGCCCTGGTGACCGGGGACGAGGCCATGACCGCTAAGGCCGCGGCGATTCTCTCTTCGATGAATCCGAACATGGGCATGATCACCATCGACCATCCTTTGTTCAACAAGACCGACATCCACGTAGCCGAGGGCTTGGCGAGTGCCGCCCTCGCCGCGGACTGGCTCCTGGGGGTCCCGACCCTGTCCCCGGAGGACGCGGCCGCTGTGGAGGCGTCGGTGATGGCGCTGGCGCTCTCCTTTGAGCACGAGGTCACCGAGGGGCATCACTGGCTCGTGGTGGCCGCTGCGCAGAACAACCACACCATCAAGACCTTCGCCGCGCTCGGCTTGGCCGGGATGGTCTTCAACCAGCGCCCGGACGCGGCTCGTCTGGTGAACCGCGGCGTCACCCAGGCCTTGTACTTTCTCCTCGATTTCCAGACCACGGAGGACGGCGGGTACGCGGAGGGGCCCTACTACCTGAACTACGGAGCCGGCGAGTTCTGGCCGATGCTCCAGGCCCTGCACCGGGTATCGGACGGCGGAACCGTGAGCTTACGCAACTTCTTCGATACCAGGGTGCAGGGCGACGCCCCGCTCCTCGTCGAGCTGCCCGACCCCGCCGGCTCTGAGCGGCTGGCCGCGCTCACCCGTTGGCCCCTGCGCATGGCGATGCCGGACGGACGCGCTCCCAACATCGACGACAGCGGGATCAGCCCCTGGTGCGGCGCCGCGTTCGGCGCGCTCCTATTTGACGACCCCGAGCTGCTCTGGCTCTGGCGTCGTCCCGCCCAGGGGCTGGCGTCGTCCTGCGGCTCCATCGTAGCGCCGGAGCTCTTCGCCCTCCTCCCGCCGGACCCGGGGGAGGGGCAAGCGCCCGTGTGGACGGATCAGCTCCTCGAGGCCGGCGGTCAGGCGGTCTTCCGCACGGGCTGGGACGAGGACGCTGTCTGGCTGCTTCTCCTCGGCGAGCACGGCCCGGCCCGGACCCATGGGATGGCCCACGAGCAGCCGGACGCTACCCATCTTCTTCTCACCGCGTACGGTGAGCATCTCCTCCTCGACTCAGGCTACGTCAAGTGGGAGGAGAAGGACCTGGTCTGCCACGCGGAGAACCACAGCATCGTCCTGGTGGACGGGGAGGGCCCCCCGGACAACTACAAGTTGGCCATGGTCGGCGCGGACGCGTGGCTCACGGACTGGGACGTGCGGCCCGAGTGGAAAACCGTAGTATCCTCCACGAGCAACGCGGGCGCGGCCCGGTCTCGCCGCGTGGTGCTGTTCCCGGACGGCTGGCTCCTGATCCACGATCGGATAACGGCCCCGGAGGAGCATCAGTGGGATTGGCTCCTCCATGGCCACGGCGGCGGGACCTCAGGCGGCTTCGAGGAACTGGCAGCGGGCGCGCGTTGGAGCCGCCCCGGTGCCTGGGTCCAGGCCGAGGTGGTGACCACCGGCGGGCCCCCGACCTGCGCCTCACACGAGGACACGCACAGCTTTCAGTACGGTGTAGCAGAGACCCACGCTGTGCTCGACTGTGCTTGGAGCGGTGCGGCCACGGATATCCTGGCCCTGGTACGCTTCGGGCCAGCGTCCGAGGCGCTGCCTGAGGACGCATTGGTTTCATGGGACGCGGGGGTCGGGACACTGTCCTTCGAAACCTCCGTCGGCCCCGTGGTCGTGGCAGCGCGTGGAGCGGATTCCCCGGCCACCCTGGTCACAAGCTGCGGCACGGTCCCCGCTGAAGGGGTTCTCCAGGTCGTGGTATGCGACGCGACCGGTGAGGCGCCGCTCGACATCTGGTCTTGGTAGGTGTCGGGGAATCGCATCAAAAGATGGCGTCGCGGCCACGTTCGTGTGGTTGTACGAACTCCCCCGCCCTTCGACTCGCTTCGCTC
>CAYOTU010000250.1:0-650 GCA_964406905.1 uncultured Myxococcales bacterium
CAAGAACGGCTACACTTACACAAACGCGGTGGACAAACAGAGCGATGTGACCAACGTTCTCAACCCCAAGACCACCCTCCCCCACCTCGTGATCTTCGATCGTTCAGGAAAGAAGGTCCTGGCCAAGGACGGCTTCACCCCTGGGGACCGCCCCAGCCTGGAAGCGAAGATCACGGCGCTCCTCAAAGAGGGCTCGACACCTGCGCCTTCGGCTTGGTCGCAACTCGGTTTGGAAACACCGGACGCGCCGCCGGAGGCGAAGGGGAAGATCGACTGGGAGGGTTTGCGCCGTGACCTCCGCTACGACATCACCGAGTCCCTCTACGCTGAGTGGCACCAGGACAACCACAACAACCTGGAGTGGGATGATGACCTGGTCTCGCTGAAGAACCGCCTCAATTTCCGCCTGGGCACCCGTGGACTCCTGGTCGGCGGGCGCTTCGACGCTGCCCACTTCTTCCCCGTAAGCGACGGGGTCTTCCCCCTGGACCTCGGCGGCGCGGAGCGAGGATTCACGGATTTCTACCCCTACGACTACCGGATGGAGAAGCTCTTCGTCCAGCTCCGCTCACGGCAGGCATCCCTGGAGTTGGGAGACTTCTACGTCTGCCTTGGTATCGGGATCGTCGCGTGCATCCAGACGCTGGACG
>CAYOTU010000250.1:660-5682 GCA_964406905.1 uncultured Myxococcales bacterium
GAGCTGGCCATCGACACCACCCTGCGGGGAGCCAAGGGGACGATGCGCACGACCCTCTTCGAGGCCACCGCGTTCAGCGGCGTCACGAACATCGTCAACGTCGGGGATCAGACCCAGGTGAAGCTGCCCGACCCCAACGACTGGCTCTCGGGAGCGGCGCTAAAGACCCGCTTCATCCCCTTCGTCAACGTCGGGGTCCACGGGTCCTTCCTCAAGGACGACGTAAAATTCGACGCGCTGCCGACGGATTACATAACGCGCAAACACGTCTGGAGCGTCGGCGGCATCGTCGAGGCGCCCCGGATCCTGTGGGGGCATGCGGCGTTCACCTCGGAGTTCGACTGGTTCCAGCATGACGAGGTGATCTACGGCAGCCAGTTCAAACACCAGGAGGACGATGGCTTCGCGTGGTACACGTCCGCATCGGGGCACGTCTCCATCGTCGGGATGCTCCTCGAGGTCAAGTGGTACGAGGGCCTCGGTGACTTCGGCGCGCTCTCCAAGGACGTAGAGCGGAAGCTCGGTTCCTACCAGGTTAAATCCGAGGAGCTCTTCTACCACAACCTCCCGCCCTTGGAAGACGAGGGCCTCTTCCTGCGACCCGGCTACTACGACTCCCTGGGCTTCCGTGCCCATCTGGACGTGGCGATTCCAGACACGGGGATGATCTGGTACGTGAACTACGCGCACCACGACGAGATTAAGGGCGGCGGCATGGACCACGGCAAGAACGACTCCTGGGTCCGGCACGTCTACGGCGGCGTGGAGCTGCGGTTTGATAAGCTCGGCATCAACGGCAAGGCCCAGGGCGGCTGGCGGCGGGACAAGGAGCAGGCCCACTCGATCCACGACTACAACATGTGGCACGCGGACGCGGACCTGACCTTCCCCATCTGGCAGAGGCTGTCCATGGAGGTCTCGGCCCGCCATGAGAGCTACAAGCAGGAAGGCAACGCGTTCGAGCCGGACTTCATGATCACCCAGGGCAACGCCACCTTCAATATCGCACCCTGGATTTCCATCGGAGGGATGTACGAATACTCGGACCAACCGCCGGTCTTCGCGCCCAATCACAAGCACCACGTCGCTGGGCAAGTGGTCTACCGGTTCATGTCCGGCTCCTGGGTGAAGGTGTTCTACGGCTCCACCCGCGGCGGACTCAAATGCAGCGGCGGCGTGTGCCGGATCTTCCCTGCGTTCAACGGCCTCAAAACCGAAGTCACGGTACGCTTCTGATACCAACGGAGAGACGATGAAGGCAAAGCTGCTGAAGGGGTTCCGAGATTACGGGCCCCGGGAGATGCTGGGGCGTCAGGCCATGATCCAGGTGATCGAGCGGGTCTTCCTGGAGTTCGGATACGGCCCCCTCTCTACCCCCGCGCTGGAATACGCCGAAATCCTCCTGGGCAAGTACGGAGACGAGGGCGAGAAGCTCCTCTATCGGTTCCTGGATAACGGAAAACGGGACGTGGCCCTACGCTACGATCTGACCGTGCCCCTGGCCCGCTACGTGGGCACGACCCCCACGCTCAAGATGCCCTTCCGGCGGTACGCGCTCGCCTCGGTCTGGCGGGCGGAGCGTCCCCAGAAGGGCCGATTCAGGGAGTTCATGCAATGCGACGCGGACCTTCTGGGCGCGGACACCGCGGCCGCGGATGCGGAGATTCTCCTGGTAGGTGCGCGCCTCATGGAGAGCCTGGGCATGGCCGACTTCCAACTCCGCCTGAGCCACCGTGGCGTGCTCGACGGCCTCATGGACACGCTGGGCATAGCGTCTGAGAAACGGCTTGGCGTGATTCGTCATCTGGACAAGGCCCACAAGATCGCCAGGGACACGCTCCTGGAGGGATTCCGGGAGCAGGGGCTCGATGCAGCACAGGTGGACGGCCTCGGTGCGTTCCTGGCCATAGACGGAGACAACGCTGCACGGCTGGCCGCGGTGGAGTCCCATACAGGCGGCGTTGACGCTGGCAGGTTGGCCAGTGAGCGCCTGAAGGAGATCTATGTCCACCTCGACGCGGCAGGCGTGGAAGAGCGGGTCCTACTGGATCCCAGCATCGCCCGGGGCCTGGACTATTACACCGGCGCTGTCTACGAGACCTTCCTCCTGGACAACCTGGAATATGGCTCAGTGATGTCCGGCGGCCGCTACGACGGTCTCCTGGGGGAGACCGCAGGCCGGGACCTCCCCGCAGTCGGGATCAGCGTGGGCCTGGATCGGCTCTTCGCGGCACTCGTCGACCGCGGCCAGGTCTCCCTGCCCCAGGGAGTCTCGACGATCATGGTCGGACACTTCGCTGAGACCGCGGCCCTGGGCTTCCGCCTGGCGGATCGCGTCCGTGCCCTGACTCCGCCCGAGACCGGCGTGGAGTTCTACCCCCGCCCTGTGCGACTCAAGAAGCAGCTCCAATACGCCAACGACCAGGGGATCACGATCCTGGCGCTGCCGGGACCCGATGAGGTCGAGCGCGGCGTCTTCACTGCGCGCAACATGCAGTCCGGCGAGCAGCGGGAGATCCCCATGGACGACGACGACGCGCTGCGCGCGCTCCTCGAAGACTGGATCCAAGACTGACAACAAATTCGGGGTCTAGCGGCGGCTGACGTAGGCTGCGACGTCCACCGCGTTCAACTCGTCGAGGTTGGCCTTGATCTTGGCCACCGCGTCCAGGATCCGCTGCTGCCACTCAGGGCCGCTCTGGATATACGGGTAGTGCATCCACATACCTACCTGGTTCGCTGCCTCATCAGTAACCGGGAAGCTAAGAGACTTCATGTTCTGAGGCGCCTGGATCCCGTCGCCGTATCGTTCCCGCAGCATGGGCCACTGGTCTGAGCGCGCGTTGAACAGGGGGTTGCGGTGTTGGGCCACGTAGAACGGGCCGTCCAGCTCAATGCCCTCTGCCGCGAGGGCCACGAGGAACTTGTTGCGGTGCGCGCCCCCGAAGGCCTCCCTGTCGTAGTTCAGGATCGTCTGGTAGCGCCCGACCGCTGTCTCCCGGGGGTCCCGGGCTACGGGAGCAATCCCGCCGATGGCGGCGAGTCCCTCGCTGACACGGACGAAGCCGGCCTCCCGCAGCTCGTGTAGTTCGGGCCATTTGTCGAGCTGGGCCAGAAGGACCGCGGCCTGGAACTCGGTGATCCGGTAGTTGAACCCGAAGGGTGCGCCGCTGAAGTCCTCGTACCAGCCCTCCTTTCTGCCGCAGTTGACGTAGGAGTGGAACTTCTTGGCCAGGGTCTCGTCGTCGGTGCTGATCAGGCCTCCCTCCCCCGCTGTCATGGACTTGGAGGACTGGAAGCTGAAGCTCCCCGCTATGCCCAGGCTGCCGGCGCCCTTGTCCTTCCATCGACTTCCGTGGGCGTGGGCGCTGTCCTCGATCATCGCTAGGCCGTGCTTTTCAGCGATTGCGGTCAGACGATCCATGTCCGCTATGCTCGAGGCCAGATGAACAGGCATGATCGCAATGGTGCGATCGGTGATTGCTGCCTCAACCGCGTCCGGGTCCATGCAGTAGTTTCGTTTCTCCACGTCCACGAAGACAGGGACAGCATTGACGTGGATTGGGGCAGCGCCCGTGGCGACCCAGGTGTACGCTGGGACGATGACCTCGTCCCCGGCCTTCACGCCCAGGGCCCATAGAATCATCTCAAGGCTCACGGAGCCGTTTACGCAGCAGACCCCGTACTTCGAGTCCTGGAACGCGGCGAAACGCTCAGCGAACTCAGCGGCCTTGATGTTGGGCTCGGGATAGCCCCCCCACTCACCGGACTCGAGAACCGCCAGGACCCCGGCACGCTCCCGCTCGTCCCAATGGGGCCACTTCGGAGGAAGGCCGTCGTAGATCGGGGTACCGCCATGGATTGCAAGCTTGGACATGGAAAGCCTCCTTACGCTTCACCTGAGTCAATCGCGAGATCCCTGCCCGGTCGGCAAGCTCCCGGTTCGGATATGATCAAATCAATCCTCTTTCAATAATCTCCGCGGCCACACGCGACGCTGCCGCCGCCAACTACCGCTATCTTCATCTCAGTCTTTCTTGTTTGCCAGAGCCAAAGCAGCGCGCACGCCGCCCTCGACGGGGCGGCGCTCCAGACGCACCGGTACGGCCGCTGGGAACTCTGTTCGTACGTCCTCGATCAAGGTCTCACGCATCCGGTCCACGGAGCCCATCTGTAGAACCGACCCACCCATGACCACTGGAAAGGCTTCTTTCGGTGCGAACAGACGCCGGGCCACGGCCCGGGCCGCGTTGCCCAACTCACCCCCGGCCCAGTCCAGGATTTGCAAGGCCTGGACGTCGCCGTCCATGGCCGCATCGAAGACCATCGGGGTCAGACGGGACGGCGACCAGGTGGTCTCGCTGTCCGCAAAAGTGTAGTCCACGATGTCGTCGAGGCGCGCCAGGCCGAAGCGATCCATGATCCGATCCACGAGGCTGGTCGCGGGGCCACGCCCGTCCAGGGACCGGAACGCAACCTGCAACGCCTTGACACCGATGTCCCCGCCGCTGCCCAGGTCTCCGAACTCAGGACCGAGCCCAGCGATGCGGTGCTGCGCTCCGGCCCGGTTTTCCCCGACGCAGTTGGAGCCCGTCCCCGAGACCACCCCGACGCCGACACCGTCGGGGGTGCCCGCCCGAAGGATCAGGTAGGTGTCATTGTCCACCCACACGGGACAGGTCAGGCCGAGGCGCGCCACCAGCGCCCGGATGTTCTCCTCGTCCCGCGGCCGATCCCAGCCCGAGAGACCCAGGCCCGCCGCGGCCAGATCATCCGGCCGCGCTGCGGCGCGCTTCAGGAGCCCGGACAGGAGGTCCCTCCATACCGCCAGCGCTGCCTCAGCGCCGATGGCCTGGTAGTTTGACGGTCCACGGAACAGCCGCGCTACGGGGTCACCATTGCGGTCCGCAAGGATCCCCTCCGTCTTGGTGCCGCCACCATCAATTGCGATGATATATCGTTGTTGTGTCATTGGCTTATCTTGCAGCACCTAAAGCTTTGACTTCATTTTCTTGGCGTAGG
>CAYOTU010000251.1:0-5672 GCA_964406905.1 uncultured Myxococcales bacterium
AGAGCAGCTGATTTGTAATCAGCAGGTTGCGGGTTCAAGTCCCATCGCCAGCTCTCCGCCGAAAATGGGTGTACGACGACGGCGGGGTTCCCGAGTGGTCAAAGGGAGCAGACTGTAAATCTGCCGCCGGACGGCTTCGGAGGTTCGAACCCTCCCCCCGCCACCATTTCCGACAAACTCGATGCGGGAGTAGCTCAGTTGGTAGAGCTTCAGCCTTCCAAGCTGAATGTCGCGGGTTCGAGCCCCGTCTCCCGCTCAAGCGGAGGGATCAGAGGGGCCACGACTCTCCCGGACGATTTTACTGTTCAATCGCCTACGTAGCTCAGTCGGTAGAGCACGTCCTTGGTAAGGACGGGGTCACCAGTTCAACTCTGGTCGTAGGCTCCACGTCTGGCGTCGGGGCGACCCCGGACGTTTACCGAAGAGAGACGCTGTCAGCACAGAGCAAGAAGGAGAGAGGATCATGGCAAGGCAAAAATTCAAGAGGACCAAGCCCCACGTCAACGTGGGCACGATCGGCCACGTCGATCACGGGAAAACGACGTTGACCGCGGCGATCACCCGGGTCCAGGCGAAAAAGGGCCTGGCCACGTACATCAGCTACGATGAGGTCGCCAAGGCTTCCGAGTCCCAGGGTCGGCGCGACGCCACCAAGATCCTGACGATCGCGACCTCGCACGTTGAGTACGAGTCGGACAAGCGCCACTACGCGCATGTGGATTGCCCGGGACACGCTGACTACATCAAGAACATGATCACCGGCGCGGCACAGATGGACGGTGCCATCCTGGTGGTGGGCGCGGACGACGGTCCCATGCCCCAGACCCGTGAGCACATCCTCCTGGCCCGCCAGGTCAACGTCCCCGCGGTCGTTGTTTTCCTTAACAAGGTCGACAAGGTGGACGACCCCGAGCTCCTCGAACTGGTCGAGCTTGAGGTGCGTGAACTCCTCTCCGAGTACAACTTCCCAGGGGACGACCTGCCCGTGATCCGTGGCAGCTCCTTGGAGATCCACAAGGCAGATGGCGATCCCAATGCGGAACCCTGCAAGGCCATCCAGGAGCTGATGGTTGCGCTGGACGAGCACGTACCCGAGCCGCTACGTGAGCTCGACAAGCCCTTCCAGATGCCCGTCGAGGATGTATTCTCCATCAAGGGCCGCGGCACCGTGGTCACCGGCCGTGTCGACCAGGGCCAGGTTCGGATGGGCGACGAGATCGAAATCGTCGGCTTGAAGGATGAGTCCCGCAAGACCGTGGTCACCGGCGTCGAAATGTTCCGGAAGATCCTTGAGGTCGGGCAGGCCGGCGACAACATCGGCGTGCTGCTGCGCGGTGTGGATCGGAAGGACGTGGAGCGGGGCATGATGCTCGCGCACCCCGGTTCCATCACCCCGCACCGTAAGTTCAAGGCGCAGGTCTACGTGCTGACCGAGAAAGAGGGTGGCCGCCATACCTCCTTCGTGACCGGCTACCGGCCGCAGTTCTTCTTCAGCACCACCGACGTGACCGGCTCCGTCTCCCTACCTGGGGACCGTCGGATGGTCATGCCGGGCGACCACGCCAACTTCGACGTTGAGTTGATCGCCCCGGTCGCGATGGAAACTGAGAAGCGCTTCGCAATCCGCGAGGGCGGCCGCACCGTGGGCGCCGGCGTGGTGACCGAGATCATCGAATAAGCTGGGATCCTATGGCCTGGGGAGCTCGGCTCCCCGGCCTCTTAGCAGGAGTTCGGGCCATGGCCAAAGCAAAAGGCAGCCGCGTAGTTATCCACCTGGAGTGCACCACCTGCCGGAAGTCCGGCCTGCCTGGCGTATCCCGCTACGCCACGGTGAAGAACCGCCGGAAGACCACCGGGCGCCTCGAGTTAAAGAAGTACTGCCGCTACGAACGGAAACACACGGTTCACAAGGAAACCAAGTGACCTTAACAAACAAGGGCCAGTAGCTCCAATTGGTAGAGCATCGGACTCCAAATCCGAGGGTTGGGGGTTCGAATCCCTCCTGGCCTGCCATGACTGAGATCGGGGACGCACGATGAACCTGCAGCGATACGTGAACCTGTCCTTCGTAGTTGTCGGACTCCTTGCGTGGGTAGTCCTGGCTTCCTTCTTCGAGTTCGCATTCGAGCTCCTCGACCCTGACCTGGACAAGCACCTCATCGGTGCCGGGTTCCGACTGTCGAACCTGCTGGGTCTGATCTCGGGAATCTCGACCGCACTCGGTCTCAAGCTGAATAAGAATGTCAACACCTGGGCGGTGGAGGTGACCAACGAACTCAAGAAGGTCACTTGGCCGACATGGGAGGAGACCCGACTGGGCACGATTGTGGTGATCATCGTTTCCATCGTCGTAGCCCTGATCCTTGGGTTCTTCGACTACATCTGGGCCTTCGTCACCACCCAACTCTACGGGATCGTTTGAAACCATGACCGAGGAAAAGGACAGCAAGACCCCGCAGGATAGCGACATCCCGCAGGATAGCGACATCCCGCAGGACAGCGACGTCCCGCAGGGCAGCGACATCCCGCAGGGCAGCGACATCCCGCAGGGCAGCGACGTCCCGCAGGGCAGCGACATCCCGCAGCCCGAAGACGGTGTAACCCCGGATTCAGCGGAGGCCTCGGAGTCCCCCGAAGCGCCTGAGCCCCCCCCCCGGGACGGGCCCGAGCTGAACTGGTACGTGGTACATACCTTCAGCGGCTACGAGAATCGAGCCAAACTCCTCCTTGAAGATCGGATTCAGAACTTCGAAATGGAGGACCGATTCGGTCAGATCCTGGTGCCGACCGAGACTGTGGCCGAGGTGGTGGGCGGCAAAAAGCGCACCTCCCAGCGTAAATTCTTTCCCGGGTACATCCTCGTCGAGATGCACGTTGACGAGGAGACCTGGCATCTGATTAAGGACACGGAAAAAATCACGGGCTTCGTGGGCGGAGGCCGGAACCCCAGGCCGATGAAACCCCGGGAAGTCCGCCGCATCACACAGCAAATGGAGGAGGGAGAGAAGGAGGCCAAGCCCGTCCATTCCTTCGAGGAAGGACAATCGGTACGTGTTATCGAGGGCCCCTTCGTAAACTTCTCAGGTACCATTGACGAGGTCAAGGCCGAGAAGCGAAAGCTCCGGCTACTTGTCACCATCTTCGGACGGAGCACGCCCGTCGAGGTCGACTTCATGCAGGTCGAGAAGGTTTGAGGTAGGTCATGGCAAAGAAAGAGATGGGGAAAATCAAGCTGCATATTCCCGCAGGCAAGGCGAATCCTTCCCCCCCCGTAGGTCCGGCGCTCGGTCAGCACGGCGTGAACATCATGCAGTTCTGCAAGGCGTTCAACGCACAGACTTCGGATCAAGAGGGGATGCTAATCCCGGTGTTGATCACGGTCTATACTGACCGCTCGTTCAGCTTTGTGACCAAGACACCGGTCACGTCGGTCCTCATCAAGAAGGCCGCGGGCGTCGAGAAAGGATCCGGTGTCCCCAACCGCACCAAGGTGGGGAACGTCACCATGGAGCAGGTCCGGGAAATCGCGAAAATCAAAATGCAGGATCTCTACGCGAACGACGAAGACGCTGCCTGCAAAACCATCATGGGTACTGCCCGGGCCATGGGGATCACTGTCGAGAACTGATCCCGTCGGCACAGCCGCGGCAGGAGGCGGTCCAGCGAGGCCGCCGAAAAGGAGATGGAGACATGCCGAAGAGAACAAAGCAATTCAAGGAGGCGGCTACGAAGTACGAGCGTGACAAGCTCTACTCCATGAGCGAGGGTATCCGCCTGATTAAAGACATGGCCTTCGCAAAGTTCGACGAGTCCGTGGACGCGGCGATCCGCCTCGGGGTGAACCCGAAATACTCGGACCAGATGGTCCGCGGAGCGTGCATCCTTCCCCACGGCACGGGCAAGACCGCCCGGGTGCTGGTCTTCGCTAAGGGCGACAAGGCCCTTGAAGCCAAAGAGGCTGGTGCAGACATCGTGGGCGATGACGACGTCATCGAGAGGATCCAGAAGGAAGGCTTCCTGGGCTTCGACAAGACCATCGCCACCCCCGACATGATGGGGAAGGTCGGTCGCCTGGGGCGAATCCTGGGACGCCGGGGCCTCATGCCCAACCCGAAGTTGGGCACGGTGACCTTTGACGTGGGACTGGCCGTCAAAGAGGCCAAGGCTGGCCGTATCGAATTCAAGGTCGAAAAGAGCGGCATCATTCACTCGGTGCTTGGTCTTAAATCCTTCGATGCGCAGCAGATCAAGGAAAACCTCGTGACCCTGCTGGAGACCCTGTTGAAGCTCAGGCCTCCATCAGCGAAGGGCGCGTACATCAAGTCTATCACCGTGTCGACCACGATGTCACCCGGGGTCAAGATAGATCCCAACGAAGTGGTTGCTTCGACGAAATAGAATGGTTCCGATCCTGGCGAGGTGACCATCGGCCAAAGAAGCAGGCGCTACTGGCATAAGTCCTGCTGAGGTGGATGGACCGGAAGGATCGTCACTGGGCGAGAGAGCATCGGACGCCGAGGGACACTTCGCCGCTGACCAAGGAGTAGGGCGTGAGGAAAGAGAGAAAGCATGAAATCGTAGAGGAGTTGCGGGAACAACTCCAGGACGCCCTTGCCGTGGTAGTGGTTGACTTCAAGGGAACCACCGTAGCGCAGATGCAGGAACTTCGCGGGGAACTCCGTAACGACGAGGCCGGGATCCGGGTGGTCAAGAACACCCTGCTCCTCAAGGCTATCGCCGACTCGGAAATCGAAGCGCTGGACAAGGTCTCCGGGGGACAGATAGCTGTCGCTTGGTCCAAGACCGATCCGGCGAGCCCCGCCAAGGTGCTCACCAAGTTCGCCAAGGACCACGAATCAATCGTGATCAAGGGCGGCGTGTTGAGTGGCACATACCTTGATGCGGCCGGTGTGGACTTGTTGTCGAAGCTGCCCTCCAAGGACGAAATGCGGGCGAGGCTGCTTGCTACGTGCAACGCGGCTGCGTCCCAGTTCCTGGGTGTGCTTTCTGCTGCTCCGAGAGATTTCCTGGGCGTGTTGAAAGCCCGTGAAGAAACATTGAAAGAGGCGGCCTGACGCGTCCGCCGCGGCTGGGCTAACAGAACAAAGAGGAGATGTGACGATGTCTGATTTGACGAAAGACCAGGTAAAAGAATTCCTTAGTAAGCTGACCGTCGTCGAGCTGGCCGATCTGGTCAAGGAGCTCGAGGAAGATTGGGGCGTCAGTGCGGCGGCCCCGGTAGCCATAGCCGTGGGCCCGGCCGGGGGCGGCGAGGCCGCTGTCGAGGAAGTTCCGACCGAGTTCACCCCGACCCTCATCGACTTCGGTGACAAGAAGATCCAGGTCATCAAGGAAGTCCGCGCGCTCACCGGGCTCGGCCTCAAGGAGGCCAAGGAGCTGGTCGAGAGCGTGCCCGCTATGATCAAAGAGAGGGTCTCCAAGGATGAAGCCGAGGAGATCAAGGGAAAGGTCGAGGCGGCTGGCGGCAGCGTGGACATAAAGGCTTCCTAGTTGCCACGCGGCGCCTGTACTTCGAGAATCGTTGGGGGGACGGACCATGGGGGTTCGTTCCGCCGTTTTGTCTCTTCGTTGTCGGGGTAGGGAATGAGTTCCATCACCAATGCGAGGCTCCGCATTCGTAAAGACTTCGGATCCATCCAGTCCGTAGTCGG
>CAYOTU010000252.1:0-5637 GCA_964406905.1 uncultured Myxococcales bacterium
CGCTGACAGTTTGGCAAAACTTGACCTTTGTGCAGTTCTTCGCTAGTTGCAGTGATTCTCGAAGAACGGTGACCCGTAGCCCGGAGTGATCTTGTAGTCCCCGCCCCCGGTCGTCACCAGCTTCACCTTGCCCGAGGGCCACTCGACGGTGCAAACCTCCCACATGTCGCAGGACGTCATCTTTACGTCGGAGACCTCGAACACGAGCTGGCTGTAGATGTAGACCCGCACCGTGGCAAAGGACGCGCCGTAGCCGTGGTCGTTCCAGTAATGGACCCCGATTCGGTAAAGCGCGTCCTCCGGGGTCCCGCAAAGGTTGATGTTCTCAGGACCCGCACCATCGGTGTCGTCGCGGTCCAGATCCGGATCATCGTTCACAGCGGGATCAAAGCTGCCCCACTCGGGGTGCGCGTTGAACCAGAAGCAGTCGAAGGGCTGGTCAAACCAGCCGTCGGGCTGTCCGTCTCCGTCAATGTCCGGGCCTCCGGCCCATGGGTGGATGAGGTGCAGGTCCACGTCCGAGCCTGCCTCGGGGCCCTCGTCGGTCTCGTCCGGGTCTTCCGGCGTGTGCCACAGCAGCTCCACGTGGATGTTGCATTCGGAGGTCACGGCCACCTCGGCCATGGCCGGCTGACAGGACGGTGCGCCGTACTCGTCCCATACGGTCAGGTGGAAGCGGTAGAGCCCTACCACGTTGGCCTCGAACGTAGGATTCGGGAAGGTAGCGGATGGGATGAAGGTGAACTGAGAGCCAGCCGGCTGCTCCACGGTCCACTCCCATTTGGTGATCGCGCCTGTGGGTGCATAGCTCTGGTCACCATAGAGGTGGAGCACGGTCAGCGCGTCGACTTCGGTCCCCTCGGCCACCTGGATTACCGCGACGGGACAGATGTTCGGGCTGCCCCAACCCGAGAGGGGCACCTCCACGTCTCCGGTGAGCGCGTCGGTCTCGATGATCACCGCGCCCGCATCGACGAGGTTCTGGCCGTCGACCCCCAGGGGGTTCTCGCTCTCAGCGAGGTAGACGACGTTCACCACCAACTCGCCGCCGATCGGGATAACGAGGGGCGCGGCCAGCGAGGGCTCATGGGCAAGGCCCGAGAGGTCCAGGCTGTATCCGCTCGCAGAGCCCTCAGCAAGCCGGATCCCCGTGAGGGTCAGGGGAGCCTGGCCGCAGGAGGAGATCTCCAGGGGGCGTATGACCAGATTTCCGACTAGGTTGGGACCGAAGTCGATCTCCTTCGGGTGGACGGCCACGCAGGGCGCAGTCTGGTTCCCGAGCAGCAGGATGGTGGTCCCGCCCGACTGGGTCGGGTCGTTCGAGTAGAGCACCAGGGTAGCGTCAGCGGACGCGGCAGAGGACGGCTCGAAGCGGATCGTGAGTTTGGAGCCGGTGTTGGGCGGCAGGGTGATGGTGCCAAAGAGTGCGCCGCCACCAGCGACGATCTCCTGTCCTCTCGCTATGACAGTGAAGTCCAGGCTCCCGCTCAGCTCGATTTCATGGACCAGGAGGTCTTCGCCCCCGACATTGAGGACGTTGATGCTGCGCTCCCCGCTGGCGCCGATGGATACCTGGCCGAAGTCCAGGACCTCCGGGCTCACCGAGATGCTCGGTGGTGACTCCAGGACGCCAAGGTTGATCAGCACCGCTGGCTGGTTGGTGGAGTCGTTCTCGATGATCATCTGCGCGATCGGGGAGGGAGCGTCCGCTACGGGGGTGAAGCGCACCCGCACCGAGATTTTTTTTGGCAGGTCCGACTCGTCGTCCCCAAGTGGTGCGACGAAGAAGCCCTCGCCGCCAGCGAGCGCGGCCGCGAGCTCGTCAGGCAGCTCCAGGCTGAAGGCCCCCGAAGCGTTTCCCTCCAGGCGAACAGCCCGGATCTCCAGTGGGCCTTCGCCGGGATTGAAGATCGAGACCTCCTTGACCACAGAGCCCCCGAGGGCAGCGTCCGTCACTGAGAACTCGTAGGAGCAGTTGTCAGCCAGGCCGTGACACAGGTCCGTGGGCGCCAGCTCGATCACAGGCAAGCGCTCCCGCATGGTGTCGTCGCCGCCGCCGTTGCAGGCCGGGGTAAGTGCGAGGAGCAGGAAGGAGAGGATGAGATTGATTCGCATGGTATGCCTCCTGAGTTGTCGTCCAGAAGGAGGTACACCTGGGAGCAAAGAATCGGATCAGCCGAACAGCTCCCAGAGGCGTTTGAACTCAGTGGCATATGCCGCGACGAGCGCGGGATCATCGGTGACCAGGATATTCTCATGGTTTGCCCTCGTCGCACTGCGGGTCCAGTTGTAGCTGCCCGTGGCCAGGATGGCCTTGTCGAAGATCGCGAACTTGTTGTGCATATGCGCGTCGGAGTGATCCGTGCGGACCGGGACGCCCGCACGGGCAAGGTCGATGACGTCGGATCCCCTGTCCATTGCCTTGTCGTCGTCGGTCAGGAGGCGCACGGGGATGCCTCGTCGGTGTGCGTCGATGACCGCGTCTGCCAGGCGGTCGTGGGTGAGGGTGAAGACGCAGATGTCCAGGCTTCGACGACAGCCGCGGATGAGATCCAGGAGTTGGCCGAGGGAGTCCTGGGATGGGAAGAACAGGGCCTCAGCGTGGCGCCCGTGGAGCGAACCGCTGCGGTCCACGGGCCGCATGGCCTTTACCACGTCTTCGAGCCACTCCACGACCCGTACGTGCCCCGAGTCTTCGAGGTGGCTGCGGGCCAGTGCGAACGCGTCGTGGAGGAGCAGCTCCTGCTCACGCGGCGATGGATCTTTCTCTGCCAGGAGTTCACGGAACACCGACCGCTCCCCGCGGCTCAGGTGCTCGTCGTCAAGGGAGCGTTTGAGGAACTCTTTCAAGGTGCGCAGTGTCATTGGGCCTCCTGAATATTTGCAAAGGGATCGCCGAGAAATAAACAGATCGCACCGAGGGCGCTGATGCGCTGCTCTCGGAAGGCGCGCAACCGCAGGCGTACTGCCAGTACGTTGAGGTTGCGCAACGCCGCGAGAGCGGATGCAGCGGCGGCCGAATGCACTGGTTATTTCTCGACGATCCCAAAGTCTGACATTTTTTCAAATGCGTCAAGTTTTTCTTGGTTCCCACTTTTTCAAAGAGGCGATAGACTGCTGCCGGGAGGTGAGCATGGTGTCTTTTCTGGTCTTGATCTCCGCCATCGTCGGACCCCTCGACGGGGTCGACGGTCCATCGTCACCTGGTGCGCGCCTGGAGGTCCAGGGGCACCGCGGAGCGAGGGCCAGGCGTCCAGAGAATACCCTGGCGGCCTTTCGTTATGCGCTGGACGTCGGGGTGGACGTTATTGAGTTGGACCTGGTGGTCACAAAGGACGAGCATCTGGTCGTGGACCATAATCTGTTTCTGAATCCGGACATCTGCCTGGGACCGGGAGCCGCACGGATCCGGGGCCGCGTCCTCGTGCGGAGTCTCACCCTCGATGAGTTGCGCCGGTACGACTGCGGGACGTTGCGCAACCCGCGTTTCCCGACGCAGCAGCCTTCGCCGGGAGAGCGTATCCCCACCCTCGAAGAGGTCTTCAAGCTCCTCGAAGAGACCGAAGGCGCAGAGGGCGTACGCCTCAACATCGAGGCCAAGTCAGTTCCCAGCCGTCCTGACCTGACCTTTCCCCCGGAGCGCTGGGCTGAGGTCCTGGCAGAGGCCCTGAAGAAGCCCAAGCGTCGCGCTCGGGTCAACGTGCAGTCCTTTGACCACAGGATCCTGCGGGAGCTCAAGGCGCGGTTGCCCGAGGTCCCGATCTCCGCGCTCGTCGCCGAGAGTCTACCCGACCTCGTGGAGTTGGCGCGGGACCTGGGCGCGGAGATTATTTCACCAAACCTGGATTGGATCACAGGGCCCGCGGTCGCTGCCCTGCACGCGGCCGGTGTCCGGGTGATCCCCTGGACAGCGAACACTCCCGAAGAATGGGCGCGGCTCGTTGATCTTGGCGTGGACGGGATTATCACCGACGACCCGGCGGGCCTCATCGGGTTTCTGAAGGCGCAGGGGCTTCGCTGAGGCATGGCGGGACGGCCAGAGATCGTCGCCCCTGCGGGGACCCCCGAGAAGCTGAAGACAGCGTTTCATTTCGGCGCGGACGCCGCGTACCTGGGACTCAAGAACTGGTCCCTCAGGAAGTTCGCGGGGAACTTTGACTGGGACGAGCTGGAGTGGGCCCTCGCCCTCGCCCGGGATCTCGGGCGGCGTATCTATGTGACGGTCAACGTCCTGGCCTTTGAGGAGGATCTGGACGGGATAGCGGTGGCGCTTCGTCGCCTCGAGGACCTGGGCCCCGACGGGGTGATCGTCGGTGATCCCGGGATCCTGGCCCTGGGCCGACGGGAGGCGCCCGGCCTTCGCTATCACCTGAGCACCCAGACCAGCGTGACCAACAGCGAGGCAGCGAATTTCTGGTTTGACCAGGGGATCAGTCGAATCGTCGTCGCACGGGAGCTGTCCTTGACACAGCTCAGCGGGGTCGTGGCCGGTGCGAGAGGGCAGATCGAGGTTTTCTGCCACGGCGCGGTCTGCGTGGCCTGGAGCGGCCGCTGCTTTCTCTCCCTTTACTGGGCGGGGCGGGATCCCCGGGTGGGGGCCTGTGCGCAGGGCTGCCGCTGGCCCTACAAGGAGCTGGAGGATCGCCGCCGTCCGGGCGAGGCCAACCGGATCGAGGAGGATGACCGTGGTACCTACTTCTTCGACGCGAAGGACCTCTGCACCATCCCGGTCCTGCCGGAACTACTGGCCACAGGGATCCGCGCCTTGAAAATCGAGGGGCGCACCCGCAGTGCGCTTTACACCGGAGTGGTCGTGGACGTGTACCGTGACGCTGTCCACAGGCTTGCGAGCGGGGACCGTGCGGACTTCGAGGCCCGCAAGGCGTCGTACCTCGATGAATTGGCCCGCCCCACGAACCGCGGGTTCTCCACCCACTTCCTCGGGGGCGAGGCCCAGGATCTGAAGGCCTACAACCCCGCTGGCTCCTACGGTGGAGTGCAGCGTAACGAGTTTCTGGGACGGGTCACCGCACAGCGCCCTGACGGCCTGGTTGTTCGCCTGAAGAACGTGCTGCGCCCCGGCGCGCGCGTCGAGGTCAGGGACGCTGGGCTTGTCTGCGAGGCCGCAGAGGTCCCACGGATCATCCGTGCGGACGGCTCGACGGATGACCTGGGACGCGCGGGCGAGGACGTCTTCCTCCCCGGGACCTTCAAGGCTGGGATCGGTGCGCTGGTCCGCCGGTCTTGACCCTTGCAAGACCCCGACGTAATCCCTACATTGCTCTTGTCCGCCTACCGAAGGAGGCACCGTGTTGAAGCACCGTCTTATGTTTGTCCCTCTGCTCCTGGCGTTACTCGTAGTCGCCTGCTCTCCGTCCGGCGGCGATCCCGCAGCGGACCTGATTGATAACCAAGAGGACATCGTTGCGGCGGACACCCCGCCTGCGCCGGGCGATACGGTCGAGCCGACGGATGACAGGACCACCGAGGACCTCGTGGAGCCCATAGAGGTGCTCCCGACGACCTTGAACAAGGGGCCCTGGCTCCAGTGGGTTACCCCGGAGAAGTTCCACGTCATGGCCGAGTCAGCGGACGAGGTCCCCCTGGTGTTAGAAGTCTTCGTGGAGGGCGAACTCC
>CAYOTU010000253.1:0-5632 GCA_964406905.1 uncultured Myxococcales bacterium
TCAACCGAAGACGGTAGCTCGGGTGCTCCTCGCGCTCAAACGGATCTCGGAATGGATCGCTCTGCACGCTCGCGGAGGCTCCGCGACTCTTACGTAAGATGTCCCTGTCTGGAGGGGGATTGTCCGGATAGGTTCGGAGGGAAGCCGCCTGGATGATTGGCAGCCATGCGACCTCCGGCAGGGTCCACAGGTCCGACTCATTCTCCACCTCACCGGTTGGTGGCCAGACACAATCAAGTCGCCTCAAGATTATTGCACTCATCTGACTTCGGGAGCAGGTAGGCCGTAGAAGTATGGTTGATCTGATCCAGGGTCACCTGGATAGCACCGATGGAACGAACCTATTGCTGCTGCTGGCGCAGCTTCTTCTCATAGCCTTCCTTCGTCAGAGGGCACTCCAGTAGGTCGTCGAAGTCCTTAATCCTGTTCAGTTTCAACTGGGTAGACATTGACCTGTAGGTCCCTTTTGGGATTGGCTTCCGACCCTTCGGAACCGTAATCCGAGCGGTCTTCTTTCCATCGAGGAAGAACCACCCGTTGAACTCCTTCCCCGGCCGAAACTCGATACCCAGTTTTGTCTCGCAGATTTTCTTCACATCCTGAGTCGAAAAATTGCTGTTCTTCATCGCTCTGTCAGTCGCCGACCAGTTCACTCAAAACCCGCTTAACGGGTAGCCAATCAGGGGTGAAATTGTCGTCCTCCTGAAGGTCGGAATGAAGCGACTCCAACTCATGCCGGAAGGCAGATAAAGACTCAGAGGCATTGTCGCCGAAACCGTAGACCTGCGGGAATTCGGGGGAACGGGTGATGTACCCTTCGTCGTCCGACTGAATGACGACCTGGAGAGGGCGAGTCAACCGACAGGTAGAGAGCGAGAGGATATGCAACACCTGAAGCTCGGGTTTAGAGGACAACGTGGGAAAAGAAGGTGTCCAACTCGGCCAATGGAAGGCAGGCGCTCGCGTAGCCTCCAGGTATCGCTCCACACACCGAAATGTTATCGGGGCGTCCGTTCCAACCCGGAAAATATCTCCGGAATCAGACGCCAAATAGTAGCACCGGCCCTTCGCCGACGTATCAGATTCAGTGGGTATTCCCAAGCCCTGAGTCATCCGTGTACTCCATGTCTGGTTTGTCGTCAGAAGGCTCTTGAACCTCAATTCCCATCGATTTCAGATGGCGACCGATGAAGCTGTAGATCTGCGCAGCACCCAAAGGTGAAAGAACCACCCCATTGGTCATGAACCTGACCATGCTTGCCTTGTGGTCCTCAGGCTCACGCCCGACCTCCTCCCCAAGCCTACCACCGGGAGCCAATTCCATCGTCTGAGACTTGGGGATGGCGTGGCGTTCCAAGTAGAAGTTCAGGACCAACTCCCCGTTTGGAGTGACACCTCCGAATGCACCGTTGACGTAGACCGGGTTATAGTCCTCCGAGAACTTGTACTTGAACTTCAGGGAGGACGCACTCTCCAGCTCGTCACTCTTCTTCGTCTTCGAACCCACGCCTCACCTCCAGGTTGCACAACCCGTGGGGTACAGCACTATTCCATGCCCATGATGAAAACGATGCATTGGGTCGGCAACATAAATTCAGCCTAGCACCCCTTCGTCGATCCGGCAATATATAGCTCATGAATCGCCCCGAAACAAGCGGATCTCAGAGGGTCTCGTCGTCGAGCTTGCCCAGGAATGCGAGGGGCGCCGCGGGGTCTTGCGGGATTGACTTGATGTTCCGCCCTTGTGAACTTCAGTTGTCGTCCAGCCCAGCGGCCGTCGCGGCCATGAGGTCTCGGGAGACCTCTCCGGTAGCCTCGAAAACAAAGCGCCGAGCGGTCTTCCCCCGATGCTCGATGCGGATCCTCAGGATATCGTCTCCGAGGATGCCGGGGATCCGGTCGGCCCACTCGACCAGGACCAGCGCGTTCCCAGCCAGCCACTCCTCCACGCCGATCCCCGCTGCCTCGGCCTCGTCGCCCAGGCGGTAGAGGTCAGCGTGGATGATCTCAAGGTCGGGCGTGACGTAGTGATTGGCCAGGGTAAAAGTTGGGCTGGTCACCGGGATTTCAGGGCCCACGCCGAGGGCCCTGACCATGTAACGGGTGAGGGTCGTCTTTCCCGCACCCAGATCCCCCTGTAGTGCGATCACGTCTCCCGGCCCAACAGCCGCGGCCAGCGCGCCTGCCAGGCGGCGGGTGTCATCTTCGGTGGCCGCGGAGAACAGCATGGGGACGGTTCCTTTCATTTCTATTTCCGTCCCCGGGATGTTATGTCTTGCGGGTGTGATCGGAAAGAGAAAACGAAACTGAGAGGAACATCATCATGAAAATCAATGCCCTGCGCGCCTCGATGAAGAAACATGAGCTGTCCGCCTACGTGGTCCCCAGCGCGGACCCGCACCAGAGCGAATACGTCGCTGACTGCTGGCAGCGGCGGGCCTTTATCAGCGGCTTCGACGGTTCAGCGGGCACCGTGGTCGTCACATCGGACGCGGGGGGGCTCTGGACCGACTCTCGGTACTTCCTCCAGGCTGAGGCCCAGCTCGTGGGGAGCGGCATCGATCTCTTCAAGATGGGCGGCGATGATGTGCCTGAGCTGGAAGACTGGCTCGGCGCGGTCCTGCCCGAGGGCGCGTTGGTAGGTGCTGATCCCTGGATGTTTTCCGCCGGGGCCTGGGAGGGGATGGCCGGAAAACTCAAGGGCCACGGCCTCACGCTGGTCCCCATCGAGGAGGATCTGGTGGAGGCTGTCTGGGGCACAGATCGTCCCGCACTGCCCGCGTCCACGATCAAGGCCCAATCGGTGGAGTTCGCCGGGGTCTCGGTCGAGGACAAGTTGATCACCCTCTCAGCGTCCCTGATCGAGGCGGGCGCGGACGCGTACTTGATGGCCGCGCTGGACGAGATCGCGTGGACCTTCAACCTGCGGGGCGCTGATGTTGACTACAACCCCGTCTTCATCGCGTACGCGCTGATCACTCGTGAAGGAGCAACGCTCTTCACCGAGCCATCCCGCCTGGACCCCGTTGCACGGGACGGGCTGCCGGACTGCGTTACGGTGGAGCCCTACGACGGGATCCTCAAGGCCATCGACAACCTCGAAGGCGAGTCTGTCTGGCTGGACCCGTCCTGGGTAAATCGTCGCCTCGACGAGGCCCTGGACGAGGCCGGCGTTTCTCGCATCAAGCGCACGGGGCCGGTCATGGCCTGGAAGGCTGCGAAGAACCCAGCGGAGGCAGCGGGTATTCGCGCTGCCCATGTGCGGGACGCGGTCGCCATGGTGCGTTTCATACGCTGGCTCGGGGAGGCTGTGCCCGCGGGCGGACAGACCGAGCTGACCATTGAGGAGAAGCTCCTGACGCTAAGAGCTGAAGGCGAGCACTACGTGGGTCCGAGTTTCTCGACGATAGCGGGCTACGCGGGCCACGGCGCTATAGTCCACTACCGGGCCACCGCTGAGACCTGCTCGACCATAAAGCCAGACGGGCTCCTCCTGGTGGACTCCGGGGGCCAGTACCTGGATGGCACCACGGACATCACCCGCACCATGGCCATGGGGCCTCCCACGGACGCGGAGCGCCGGGCCTACACAGCGGTGCTCCGGGGCCACCTCCGCCTGGGGAACACCCGGTTCGCGGCCGGAACTGACGGCTACCAGCTTGACATCCTGGCCAGATCAGCGCTCTGGGAGGAGGCCCTGGACTATGGCCACGGCACCGGCCACGGGGTCGGCGCTTACCTCTGCGTACATGAAGGACCCTTCAGCGTCTCACTGCGCAAGAACCTCACGCCCCTGGCGGTGGGCAACGTCCTGAGCAACGAGCCGGGCTTCTACAAGACCGATGTGTTCGGCGTCCGCATCGAAAACCTGATGATCGTGGTGGAGGACGAGACCAACGCGTACAACCGCTTCCTGGCCTTCGACCCGCTGACCCTGGTCCCCTACGACCGTCGCCTCATCGATACGTCGATGCTCACGCAAAAGGAGATCAAGCAGGTGGACGGGTACCACGCGAAGGTCAGCGAGGCCATCGCGCCCCTCCTGGACGGCGCGGATCTGGCCTGGCTCGAAAAGGCAACTGAGCCTCTGAAATAGGTTCGCTCCATTCCGGCCACGGTCGCAGGCTCCCGGCTGGGATATGTCCATACACCATCAAGTTCGATCAATCACGCCGAAGCGCGCGTTAACCTCCAACCACGGGAAGATGTGGCGGTCCTTGGGCGTGTGGTAGATCGCTAGCTCCTCGTCTCGTTTCGTGGTCACGAACTCGACGACCTTGCGGATCGGGGACCAGTGGTGGGTCCGCTGGACTAGGCACCCCATATCGCAGGCAGCGAGGGCCTCGGTGTGCGGGGTCTTGACCCAGACGGGGTGGCCCAGGGCCTCCCGCACTGCCACCTGGGTGTCGTGCAGGGGGCTCTCCAACTGCTTCGTCAGTACGTGGGAGAGGAACTCCAAGGCCTCCGGCATGGTCTCTGGCTCCACGACCCCCCGCATGGTTGCGGTGGGCACGTCGTCCCGGAACTGTCCGGCCCTGCTCAGGGGCAGGATGCCCCAACGGGAGAGGGAGCGCAGCCCCATCATCCCCAGGACCACGGGTCTTGCATCCAGGGCCACGCGAATCGTACGCAGCGCCATCTGGATCGCCTGCTCCGAGAACATCGTCTGGTAGTGGGAGAGGAAGTGGTCCAGATCGATCATGGCCCGCACGAACTTCTTGTCGCCTGCTGTACCATGCGGAGAACCGTTGAGCGCGCCGAAAAGGATGTTCCGGGAACGAAGGGTGAGCAAGAGCCGCTGCTCCGCCGGGGTGCCGCTGCGGAGGAGGTGCTCCGCCATCAGGCCGTTCGCTGCGCCCTGGCTGTACCCGAGCCAAGCCCAGGGTCCTTTCACCTTGAGGATTGCCTCGATGACCTTCCCCGCATTGTACTCAAGGGAGCGGCCCGTCGCTGTGTCCGCACGGATCAACCGGACCCCCCGTTGCTCATCCAGGCGACGGAACGCGCCCTCCAACTCCATGCCCCGGGCGCCCTCGGTGATTACTCCCATGCAGCTCACGATGGATAGATCATAGCTTCCCCCCATAGGATCGATAAGCAGGCGGGTCAGGGGATCAGCGAGGAGTCGCGTCCGATCGTGGGGATCGTGATACAGCACCTGGGCCACCCGCTCCAAGAGGGCCTGCTCCTCGTCGGGAACCGCGGCCCCGCTCCTGACCCCGATCCAGTGGCGGACCTGGTCCACATCCTCCTGCGCGCCCCGCACCACGCTGCGGAGCATGAGGGCCTCGAAGTTTCGTGCCCAGAAGTCTTTGAAGAACGGGAGGGTGAACGCGCGTCGATCCCGGGCCTGCAAGGCCGCACAGGCCTCGAAGGCCTGGCGGTAGGCCTGCTCCGCCCGGCGCCGCCGCACAGGCTCCCGGCCCTCGAAGGTGCAGCGGGAAGCGATCGCGTCCGCGTCCGCTATCGCACGGCGCGCGTGATCGCAGAGGCCGCGGATCCGGCCGGTCTCGGTGAGGGGCCGCCGCGCAGTGTGCCGGGCCTCCTGCAGGTAGAACTTGAGGGCACGATAGCCGGCCCCCTCGTTCACCACCTGCTCTGCCGTGTGCATCAGGGCCTCGTAGTAGCTCAG
>CAYOTU010000254.1:0-5627 GCA_964406905.1 uncultured Myxococcales bacterium
CGAAGGGTGAGGCAGTCGGCAACGAACCCTGAGGTCCATGCCCTAGAAGATGTCTCGGTCGGTATCGTCGCCCCGCGCCAGCTCCTGGGAGAACCAGCTGCCGGTGATCGCGTCGATGAGGGAGGTCAGCTCGTCGAGACGCATCTGTTTGGAGATGAGGGTCGCAGGGTCCGCGGAGGGGCTGAGGATCAGGTCCACCTGGAGGCGGCGGCGCATGTAGTAGAGACGGGTGGCCTCTTTGAGGACGCCCTGCATCAGGCCTGCCAGAGAGGCCACGTCCAGGACCTCGGAGTTGAAGATCAGGCGCGGAAGGTCCCATGAAACTCTGCCCCGGACGTCCCACGCGTTGCCAGCCGCGCCTTTGAGCAGCCAGGGCCCGAATTCCGCAGAGGGGAAATCCATCTCGTTCATGGTCACCTCGTCGACGTTCGAGTCCGTGTATCCGCCGGAAACCTCCAGGACCGGCAGGAGGGCCTTCGTGGACGCGCGGGTGCGCAGGGAGGCCACCTGACGCCCGGAGATGTTGAAGTACTTCAAGGCCTTCTGCTGGACCTGCTGGCAGGACGGCTCTTTCTCAAGGGCCTTGAGCTTCGCCTGCGCGGTGGAGTCCACCTGTGCGCTGGCCGTAGGCTGCCACGAGACAAGCGCGAGGACGATGAGGACAAGGTTCCGTAAACAGGTCATGGCGATACCCCCTTCTGGAGACGGTCCAGCTCCTCCTGGAACATGCCGTCCGTGTACGCGTTCAGGTATTGAGTCAACTCTTCGTATCGCAGGGCGAGCGCGATGCGGCTCGCGGGATCGGAGAGCGCGGGATCCAGGAGCTTGATCCGGAGCCGGATCCGCTCGGAGTAGAAGCGCAGCACTTCGCTGCGGATCCGGAGATAGGTATTGTTGCTTTCGCCGAAGACCCGGCCGAAGGGGAGCTGTTCCCGCTGGAACAAAGATTCGGGAAGGTTCCAGTTCAGGACCAGCATCCCCCAGTAGAAGTCCTTGTTTACCGTCTCGTCAAAAACGTATGGGATGTTGATCTGTGCGTTCTGGGACCAGGGCACGATGTTGATCCAGGAGGACGCGATCGGGGCCTGGTAGCCCACCTCGAATGAGACCCGAGGCAGCAGGTCGTTGAGGGATGCCAGGCGCCGGAGCCGCATCCGGTCACCCGTCCGGACCTGGAAGAACTGCAAGGCCGTGTCCAATACGTCGGTGAGCGCGGGCTCGGGGGAGGCCGCCACGATGGCACGGTACCTGGCGATGAGGTCTGCCGCGGCCGCGGCCCCATCATCATCGCGCTGCGGGCCGATGCGGAGGAGCTCCGCGGTGGTCACCAGCCAGAAGGCCAGCGAATCCACGGGGTCTGGGAAGATGCCGCGGACCCACCAGTCCGAGTCGTTGATGTAGACCACGGACCAGGTGTCACCGCCGTCAAAGCTCTCCCACGCGGTGCGCAGGGTGGCCGCAAAGAGATGGTCCCCGTCCTTGGGGTCCACGTGGAACGCGGTCATTACCTCCGCTGTGAACAGGAGGCCACCCGCGCGCTGCCAGGTCACGCCCCGATCCCGGGTCTTGTAGATACCGTCGTGGGTCGCCAGGTAGATCACCCGCTCGTCCGCAGGGTGGGACTTCACGAAGACCACCTGGTTGGACGCCACGAGTGTCTCGAAGAAGATCCAGCGCCAGGACGCACCACCGTCCAGGGACTCGAATGCGCCGCCGTTGCTGCCGGCCAGGATTCGCCCCTCCCGGACCGGATCAAAGTGGAGACTATGGACCCACGCCCCCGAGAGCTGGGTCCCGAGGATCAGATCGAAGCGCTCCCCGCCGTCATTGGACATCAGGAGGCCCTTGCCGGTTGCCAGGAGGGCATGGTCCTGATGGAAAGGATCGAAGGCGATCCAGTTGGCCCAGCGCTCGCCTGTATTGGAGCCCGCGTAGAGGAGCTGCCAGGATACCCCCCCGTCCATGGTCTCGAAGACCCCCATCGCGGTGGCGGCCAAGGCCCTGCTGGAATCTTTGGGGCTCACCGCGACCATGCGGATGTACACGGGCTCCATTCCACGGCGGGCCAGGAGGGCCTTCATGTTCATGGCCGCGCACGGCGCGCCCATGGAGCGCAGGAGGACCTGGAGCCAGGGTGCGGCCGCGGTCAGGCCCACGCCGAGGCGCGCGTCGAGGCCGCCACCGCCCGCATTGCCGTGGTCGCCGTGCAGCCGCAGAAATGAGGGGTTTGACAGGCCGCCGGGGAGCAAAGCCGCGTCGTAGGCCGTGGGTTTGTGAGACGCGTCCAGAAACTCCTCGCCAGTGGCACCGTGGTTAAAGTACATCATACCACTGATGTCCAGGCCGCTGCCGTGGCCGATACGGCTCATGCGTGAGATGGTGCCGCCCGCGTTGATTGGGACTCCTCCCATTGTCGGCGCGGGGCGGATCGAACCGTAGAATGGCGGGGCCGTGGTGATCACCCGGGCCTCGGTCCAGCTTATACCCCCGTCTGTGGTAGAAAAGATGTAGCCCGCGTCCGTGGGCACATACATGACCTTCGGATCCGTCGGTGCGAACGCGATCCAGGTGAAGGTCAGCGGGCGCATGCCCGCGGCGAAGTCCTCCGCCACCCGTTGAGGCCGCGGTGGGTCCTCGGCCGCCGCGGGCGCGGAGAGCCCCGAGAGCAGAAAACCGAGGATGATGCAGCGCTGGATCATGTATAGCGCCCTCATTGCAGACAGTAGAAGAAGCCCGACCCGGATCCGACGTAGACCCGTCCGTTCACCACAACCGGCGCGGAGTGGGTCCGGCCGCCGAAGTTGACCTGACAGATCTCAGCGCCCGTGGCAGCGTCGAGCATGTGGAAGAAGCGACCGTAGCTCCCGAAGAGCACCTTGCCGTCCACCACAGCGGGGGAGCACCAGATCGACGCGGGGGCCTCGAACTCCCAGCGCTTCGCGCCGGTCTTGGCGTCCAGGCAGTACATCCGTTTGTCGTTCCCGCCCACGTAGAGGCTGTCCTCGACGAGGGCCGGGGTGCTGTACCAGCCGCTGGAGTTGGTGAACCGCCAGACCTCCTTGCCGGTCTCCCGATCCAGGCAGAAGAGGTGGGGGCTCGCCTCTTCCGCCGCGGTGTAGACCAGTTCGGGACCGATTACAGCGGAGACGTCGGTGTCGTCACCCGTCTGGAAGACCCACTGTTGATCGCCGTTTTTTGGGGACAGGCAGCGGAATTCTCCGTCGTAGTTCCCTACAAAAAGCTGATCTCCGTCGATGGCCACGGAGGATTCGGCTCCGTTGGAGCCGAGCTTAGTGCCCTTGCCGGTCCCTCCGACGTTGACCTTCCAGTGCTCGGTGCCCGTGTCGGGATCGAGGCATCTGACGTATCCGGACTCCCCGGCCACGTAGAGCTTTCCGTCGTAGACGCAGGGGCTCGAGTCGCAGTCCCGTCCTGTGTCAAAGGCCCATACGCGCTCCCCGGTGGTCGCGTCGAGGCAGTGGATCCGGTCGTCCACGTTCACCGCGTAGATCCGGTTGCGGTAGATACAAAGGGAGCCCTTGAACATCCGCGCGGCCCGGTAGCGCCACCGGCGTTCACCTGTGGCCGCGTCGAGACAGTAGAGGTGCCGGTCCACGCTGCCGAAGAAGACGTGGCCGCCGTACACCGCGGCCTGGCCGGTCCAGCCGGGGCCTGTCCATACGTGAGGTTTGTCGTGGAGGGTGGTCTCCCAGCGCTCGGTCTTGTATCGCCAGGCAATCTCGAGGGTGTCCCTGAGAGGACCGGTGCCGTAGAAGGTGTGAGTCGGGTTGCCCCGAAACATCAGGACCGTGTCGGTTGCCGTGGACGCGTCCCCGTAGGGCCACTCGGGCAGGTCGATCCTGACCCCAGCGTGGCCTCCCGGCCGTAGGTCCTTCGGGAGTCCGAGGAGGAGCCCTGGCGCTGCCAGGGAACCGGCCATGGCCAGAGCCGATGTTTTCAAGAAGTTACGACGAGTTGTCATCTCGTTCCTTAAGTAAATTCTTGGCATCGATTGTGCCCGTGTCTCGCCGATAGACCCGGATCATCGGGACCCCGTCCACCGTGTGCTCTGAGAGGGGCCCGACGGTGTGCAGCCGCAGTTGGTATCGCCATTCCTCCTCGGTGAAGCGCTCCTCCACATCGAAGAGCACCGCGTCGGGCCGTCCCCGGCGGACCACGCAGCGGAGGTCCCAACGAAAGCGCTCCTCGAAGCGGTACATGGTGCAGGCTCCCTGGGTAGCGTCCTGGAAGTCGACTACCGCCGCCGCGGGCAGCGTGTGGTTGAGGTGGTCAAGGCCGCCGATGGTGGCGTGGCTCCAGAACTGGCGCTGCATCCGGCAATCCGCAGCGCCTCGCAGGCCGCCGATCAGCGCGTTGAAGTAGGCGGTCCCGTTGTCCGCGTACCGCAGGGTGTCCCGGGCCGCGGGAGCAAGCAGCAGCGCGGCGAGAGCCACGGCCAGGGCCGCCGCAGCCAAGCGCTGCCGAGCCAAGGTTCGCAGGGGCCAGACCAGGAGGGCCTCGGTGAGTGCGACGAAGCCGAGGCCCGCCAGGAGGCTGAAGAAGGGCATGGCCAGGAGCCAGTGCTTCACCCCCCCGAACACAGGCGTGGACGGCATCGCGATCAGGACCACGGGGAAGAGCATGTTGATGGCGAGGAACCAACGGCGGCGAATGATCTCGGTGCGGTCGGGGTCTGGGACCCGTAGGGGAAGCATAGCCCGCACACCGCCCCAGAGCGCCAGGGCCTGGGTCGCCAGCGGGACGGTAAGCAGGGTCATCATGAAGGGGAAGGCAAACGGAAAGGGAGGGGTCTGAACCGCGCGTCCGAAGTAGGATTGGAAGTAGTGGTCGTGGTTCATATGAAACGCGAGGTGCCGCCCGAAGTTTTGAACCGGGTGGTACCAGAGGATCGGCCAGAGAAGGTACAGAAGGAGGGGCCCGAGGAGGAGCATGGCGAAGAACGCGGGTGGGATCGCTGGGAAGGGGACCGGCAGCCAGCGGTGTCGCAGGACGCGGCCCCGCGCTGTGATGAGCCAGTACAGGACCAGGGTCACCGGCAGGAAGAACGCGTTGAGCTTGACCAGGAGCGTAAGGCCCCAGAGGACGCCTGTGGCGATCGCCCAGCCGAGGCCTCCGCGTTCGCTTCGCCAGAACGCGTAGAGGACAGCGAAGCCCAGGAGGGTCATCGGCATGTCAAAGCAGGTGACGTGCATGTGGTAGAAGGTCCGCGGAACGAAGAGCATCGCCAGGGCCGCTACGAGCGCGCCGCTGCGGCGGGTGAAGTGCAGGGAGAAGAGGTAGAGGAGCGCGATAAGCAACGCGCCGGAGACCGCGCCGGGGAAACGGAACGCGTCAGCCTCCGAGAGGATCTGGAGGGGACCGTCGGAGCGGCCGACGCAGCCGCCCATGGTAGCGGGGGGCTCTGTGTTGTCCCTGTGGGAGGGGCTTCCCGAAGGGTGCACCGCTGTGTTATCACAGAACCCGCGCGGAGCCTCGTCAGGGGTCCACTCCAGGATGGTGGCGCGGGCCTCGTGACGTTTTCGGCGGGTGACCGTGGCCAGGCCGACAACCCGATCCTGCGCGTCGGAATCCTCGCCCACGCCCAGGGGCCGGAGGACCTCGAACTG
>CAYOTU010000255.1:0-5625 GCA_964406905.1 uncultured Myxococcales bacterium
GCTGCGAGCGCTGCCACGAGGACAGCGGCTATCACTCCGCCGGTCCAATGCCTGGGCTCTAGACCGCGACCGATGAAGACAGCAACAAAGGGCAGGATGTAGACCAGGTCCCTCAGAGAATGGTGAGGATCCCGGAGCCCAATCAGCCAGACTCCGACGGCCGACGCGCCCACAATGAGGATCGGCAGAGAGAGACGTACCGAGGTCATTACACGCAGACGCAGCAGAGTCAGTAAAATCAACAGCCCAAAGAGCCCGGCGACGATCAGATAGGTCCACCCGAGCTGACCAATGAGCGCGTTCAGATACCGATCGGTGACCGCGTTCAGCCAGAGCTGGGTCAGAGGGAGCACCACGGACAGGCAGATCGCAGCAACCATGGCCAGAAAAAGAGGACGGGTGAAGACCAGGGTGCCCTGGTACCCAGGATCTGCGGAATCCAGACCGGGCCATGCCCGCCAAGCTCGATAGAGCCCCACCCCCAACGCTATCAGGGACAGCACCCCGGCTCCTACGGCCCAGATCGAGGAAGGATGGGCCGCGGCGGGCCCGAAGACCGACAACCAGCTCTCCAACGGCAGCCCAGCCTCCGCGACCCGGAAGGCCACAGCCGGGACCTGGTCCCGCTGCAGGAGCGTCAGGGGCAACCACCACGAAATCGCCGCGACGACCACGGACTGGACCACGGTCCAGGCGACGAGGTGCTCCGGACGCCGGGGACGGACCGCATATCCGTAGAGGGCCACCGCTGAGGCAATGAACAGCCCCAGGGGGTGGGTCAGGACAACGGCGACCTCGAGAAGCAGCGCGGCGCCCAGGAAGACGCGACGGTCGGGCTCGTCCAGCCAGCGGTCGACCATCCACACCAGCGTTATCACCAGGAAACTCAGGAGGGCCTGCGGTCGGATCTCCACGCTGTAATGGATGTGGAAGGTCGAGAGGGCCACGTAAAGCCCACCCAACAGCGCGGCGAAGCTGCCAAACCGCGGCGCGGCCCAGAGATAGAGTACGGCCACCGTGCCTACGCCGCACGCCAGGGAGAAGAGGCGCAGCCAGATGTCCCCCTGGCCCCCAAGGCAGATCCAGGCTTTGAGAAGAAAAACATAGAGTGGCGGATGCGCGTGGGTGAGTCCGCTCAGGGTAATCGCACCGTGCAGGGACGAGGTTGCGGAGCGAACCCAGAACACTTCCTCGAACCAGAGCCCCTCCCCGACGCTAAGGATCCGTACCCCCGCGGCGATGGCCAACAGCGCCGCAAAGGCGACCCAGGCCTGGTGACGCCGGAGAAGCTCCGCCAGCTCCCCGCGATTCCGCTCACTTGGCCTTTCTGCGACCAATGAAGCCTCCCTGCGATGTGCGCGCATCTTCCACGGTATAGAAGGCCTTGGGCGCCAGCTCGCGCACCAGACCAACGAAGCGCATGAGGTCCTTACGGCGAACCACGCTAAAGAGGATATAGACCCTCCCGTGCATCCCCTCGCCGACCAGTCGGGTCACCCCGAAGCCAGCCTCCCTGAGGGCCGTCACAAGGTGGTCATTGAGGCGGTGGGTGATCACCCGGACAAATCGGGTGCCCAACGCTATCCTGTTCTCAATTGCTATGCCCAGGAGGGTCCCCGCCGCGAAACCGCCCGAGTAGGCCAGGACATTCATGGGGTTGTCGAGGCTGCCCATAACCTTGCCGATGGCCAGGATGAAGATCGTCACCTCCACGAAGCCGATGGCCGCGGCGACAAAGCTGCGACCCTGGAACGAGAGGATCATCCGCATCGTCCCCAGGCTGACGTCCGTCAGGCGCATACCGAAGATCAGCAACGCGCCGAGGGCTCCCTCGAACACCGCCCCCCCTACCCGTCCTGCGAAGACGGCTTGAGCCAGGTATCGAACCAATCGAGGATCGATCGGTACCAGAACTGCTTGTTGTGGGGCCTGAGTATCCAGTGATCCTCATCGGGGAACCGGATCATCTTGCTGTTCACCCCGAGACGCTGGAGAGCGGTAAACATCACCTCGCTGCCGGTAACCCGGACCCTGTAGTCCAGGTCACCGTGGGTGAGGAGTTGTGGGGTCCCGAAGTTCTTCGCATAACGGATAGGGGACCAACGATCGGCCATGTCGGGGCGCTCCCAGGGTGGCCCCAGCATCTCCCACTCGGGAAACCAGAGCTCCTCGGTGTTCCCATAGGCTGACCAGCGATCCGCGCCCCCCGCGTGGGAGACCAGGGCCGCGAACATCCCATCGTCGTTGTGACCCTGTAGCCAATTCACCACGTAGCCCCCGTAGGACCCCCCCCATGCACCGACCCGCTTCGGATCGATGGCTGGATATTCGGCGAGGACGTGTTGTACGCCAAGCCTGAGATCCTCGATAGGCTTTCCTCCCCAGTCGCCCCGCACGCCGTCGGTGAAATTCTGTCCGTAGCCGGTGGAGCCCCGAGGGTTGCAGAAAAACACGAAGTAGCCCGCACCGGAGAAGATCGCAAACTCGTGTCGGAACGCGTAGCCGAACATCTGCTGGGGCCCCCCGTGAATCCGCACCATCAGCGGGTATCGCTTCTCGGGGTCGTAGTTCCGGGGCTTGATCACGAAGCCATGGACCTGCGCCCCCTCCGCACCCTCGAACCAGACCTCCTCCGCGACGGGCATGTGGAAGGACGCGTAGACATCCGCGTTGACCCGAGTCAGAGACCGCGGATTCCGTCCGCGCGCGTCGGCCCGGTACAACTCGTAGTACCGATCAATGGTGCGATACATATAGACGAGAAACTTCCCGCTCCGGGCAATCTGGGTGGCGAGGTGATAGCCTCGCCCAGCGGACGTAGCGTCCAGCACCGGGGTGATCTCCCCCCCCTTCATGCTCACTCGAAACAGGTTGTTATCTCCCCTGTCCTCCGCTTGGAAATACAGTACCCGACCGCGAGGCCCCCAGAAGAACCCGCCCACGGAACGGTCCATGTCAGCGGTGAGGCTGCGAACCTCACCGCCATCCACAGGACGCACCATCAACTCGTAGCGATCGGATTCATACCCCGGCCGGCGAGTGGCCCGCCAAGCGAGGGTCCTGCCGTCGGGTGAGACCCGGGGCAGCATGTCCGATGCGGGGTTGTCCGTCACTGTCTCGGCTTCGCCGCCCGTCGCAGGCACCCGGTAGATCTGGTAGTCGTAGGAGACCGCCTGCTCGTCGTCCTGGTTCCCAGAGAAGTAGACCCACTTCCCGTCGGGAGAGACGTCAAACTCACGTCCAGCGGAGGCCAACCAAAAAGTCAGCGCGTCCCACTTGAGCCCCGGGGTGATATCCAAGAGGCTCCCGTCCTTCAGCGAGAGGCGGAAGAGGTGCTGAACCTTCCCGTCCTCGTAGCTGTCCCAGTGGCGGTAGAGGAGGTGCTCGTGGATCTTCGCGGAGACCTTGTTGCTGCCCACGGCCTTGTCCAGACGTCGGATGCAGGCCAAGTCTTCTTTGCACTCGGGCCAGGTCCGGGCAGCGAGGACCACGGCGCGACCGTCAGGGGTAAACATGAATTCATCGATCCCGCCGGGGAACATGGTGATGCGCCGAGCCTCACCCCCGTCAGTAAAGGGGAGCAGGTAGAGCTGGCTCCCGCCCTGCCGAGTCGAGAGGAAGGCCAGGGTCCTACCGTCCGGGGACCAGACCGGGTATGAATCCGAACCCTTCACCGCGTTGGTGATACGACGATCCCCTTTGCCGTCGGTCCCCACGACACGAAGGTGTGATCGGCTACGGTTGTCCTTGAACACCGTCTCGGTTACCTGATAGGCCACCAGGGCGCTGTCTGGGTGCAGCGAGAACCTGACGATTCGCTTGAGCTTCCAGAGGTCCTCGGGGCTCCAGGCCCCGCGCTCCCCCGCTGTCACTCGCGGAGTGGCGACGAGGAGCGCGACCAGGCCCAAAACAAGCGAAGATGCCGTAGCGAGGTGGACGAATTGCCTGGGCTGACAAGGATTGCGAACTAAGTCGATGCCGAGCATCGTCGTGTTCGAGTGAGCACGGCGAACGGTCAATCCGCCGCTCAGCACTGGTAGATCGGCTGCCGCAGCAGGTAGATTCGCTTGTTTTGGGCCTCGGATAATCCACTGAAGGAGGGGCTTTGTCATCGATCACTCCGGGCGTCGGCCCCGAGGTCGACGCGGTTCAGGCGGGGCAGGGATCGGGGGTCAAATATTAAGGGAGACCATGTTGGCCTTGTAGTTGAGCACCTTGCCCAACAGATTGGCCAGGGACTCTACCACGCTGCGATCGTAGTTGGACCACTCCCCCTCTTCGCTGGTTTTGTTCACCATCTCGATCACGCCGAAGAGGCGCTCCTCGTGCACCACAGGGATACAGAGGAGGGATCTGGTCTGGAAGCCAAACTGCTTGTCCAGCTTCCCGTAGAAGTTTGGGTTCCGCTGGACATTGTTGACTGTGAGCTTGATCGCCTTGAGGGCCGAAAACCCGACGATTCCCTTCCCGCGTGCCAACTTCATACCCTGGATGTCCTGACCGATGGGACCCCGGGCTGAGGCGATCACCAGATCCTGGAGTGCGGTGTTCAGCTCAATGAGAAAAACCGAGCCGGCCTCGGCCTTCAGGTGCTTCATCGCTTGGTCAAGAACCATACCGGAGGCCTCGGAGGGCTCCTGGGCGTAGAGGTCCTCTGTGGCCATGAAGACATCGGAGAGAGCTTCGTCGAGAGTGTTCTCGCGGCTGTCGATCTCTTCGTCCCCCTCGTACCAGTCGTCCAAGTCGTCCCACTCATCCTTGTCCGCGTCCTTCTTCTCTTTCTTCTGCTCCCGGACAGCGCGCTGGACCTCCTCGATCCTGATGTTGCCGATGGTACCCGTGGCGTCCTCGGCCGCCTGCTGGGCCAGGGTGGTGGCCTCCTGCTGTGCAGCGTTGAAAGCTTCCTCTGCCGCCTGACGCTGCCGGGTCCGCATGGAAGCCTCGGCCTCCTCCGCTGCCTTGGAGGCCTGCTCCTGCTGCTTCATCTCCTCGAGGCGATTCCGGGCCTCTGCCTGCGCGGCATCGGCGCGTTCAGCCTCCTCACGGGATTTCTTCGCCCGGTCCTCAGCCTCCCGCATGAGCCGATCATCCGCAGATTCTTCTGCTGTGGCCTCGAGCTCCTTGATGATGAAGACCCGCTTGGTGGTGGGGTCAGCCACCCGCATCGTCCCGTCTTCCGTGGTTTCGCAGAGGATATTGGAGAGGTTGTCTCCCTGCGAACCGATCTTCTTGAGGCTCTCCTTCAACGCGACGAGCCAGTTGGACGCCTCGACATTGATGGTGATATCGGGCATCTCGCTGCCCTTGCGGGCAGGGACGAAGATGCGATAATTGGCCATGTCATTCCTCCGTCTTGGGTTTCAGTCCATACAGACCGTACTTTATCTCGCGCGAGGATCAAGTTCAAGCGTGAGCAGCCCCGAGGAATCCGCGCTGTAGAGGTTTTCAACCCCACTGGCCCGATCCCAGCCGGGATCGGGGAACACACGCTCGGCGCTCACAAAAGCGAGCACCGACCATTCCGACTCAATCTCTCTGCCAAACGACACGGCTCCGACCGTGAACACACCGATCGGGTAGCCAGGGGCAGTCGCCCACCCCCAGCTCCCACACCACCGTGCGTAC
>CAYOTU010000256.1:0-3813 GCA_964406905.1 uncultured Myxococcales bacterium
GAAGGGCATGCAGCTTGCAGCGCTCCAGGCGCCGCCCTTCGCTGTCTACGTCTCCCAGGGTGAGTACAAGGAACAGCTCGTCCTCATAAACGGGGTCAGCCTTTACGGCGGTTTCGACCCGGCCACGTGGTTCCACGATCCCGCACAGCACGTGACCAGCATCACCTGGGACACCCCTGGACCCGGCGGCACCGTAGGGATGATCGCAAACAACATCTCCGCGGAGACAGTGCTGGCTGGCTTCACCATCGAGGCAGCGTCAAACCCGGAGCCAAGCGGCAACTCCATCGCTATCACGGTGATGAACAGCTCTGACAAACTCCGGTTCTTCAACAACGAGATCATCGCGGGCAGCGGCGGCGACGGGGCCAGCGGCCTCGACGGCACCGACGGAGCGCCGGGCCAGCCCGGTGCAAACGGCAACATCGGCTGTGAGTACGACGGCTGCATGCTCTGTATCGGCTGCTCAAACTGCTCCCTGCCAGCGGCCGGACCTGGCGGCGCTGGCCAGTGTGGCAACAGCGGCGGCGCGGGCGGCAAGGGCGGTCCCTTCGGGGGCAGCGGTAACTCCGGGGCTCAGGCCCCGGACGGCGCAGGCGGCGGCGCGGGCGGCGACGAGAAGGACGACGGGGCAAACGGAGGGGACGGCGCGGGGGGCCAGAACGGCAACCTGGGCGTCGGCGGTGACGGCTACGGCACGGTAACCGAGGGAGGGATGTGGATCCCCACCTCGGGCACCTCGGGCACCGCGGGCACCAAGGCCGGCGGCGGCGGCGGCGGCGGCGGCGGCGGCGGCGACGGCGATGACTCCTTCCTCTCCTGGGAATGCTACACCTACGGCGCCAGCGGCGGCGGCGGCGGCGGCGGCGGCTGCCCGGCCACGAGTGGCAAGGGCGGCACCGGCGGCGGGGCCTCCATCGCGTTCTTCGTCCTGAACTCCGAGTGCGTCATCGATCACTGCGACATCAGCTACCGCTTCGGCGGCAACGGCGGCAACGGCGGCAACGGTGGCGCCGGAGGCGCGGGCGGCGGCAAGGGCATCGGCGGCCTCGGAAACATGGACGAGAGCGAGGGTGGCGGTGGTAACGGCGGTGCGGGCGGCAAGGGCGGCGACGGCGGCGCGGGCGGCGGCGGCTCCGGCGGCATCTCCTTCGGCGTCTTCTGGGAGAGCGGCTCTGGCCCGACCTGCAACACCAACGACTTCCATAACCAGGGCGGCCCGGGCGTCGGCGGCGTGGGCGGCGCGCCCTCGCACCCGAACGGCTCGGCCGGCGACACCGACGACATCAACGTCGTCTCCACCAAATGCCTTGACGTAGATCTATAAAACTTATCAGGAGAAGCGCATGAAGTTCTTTGTAGACACCGCGATGATCGATGAAATCCGGCAGGCCGTGGATCTAGGGATCTGCGATGGCGTCACCACCAACCCCTCCCTGGTCGCCATGACCGGGAAACCCCTGGCCGCGGTCGTGGCCGAGATCACCGAGGTCGTGGACGGCCCGATCAGCGTCGAGGCCACCGCGCTCGACTACGAAGGGATGCTGAAGGAAGCCCGTGAGATCGCCGCGGTCCATCCAAACATCGTGGTGAAGATCCCCATGACCCGTGAGGGGATCAAGACGGTCTCAAAGGTCTCGGGTGAAGGAATCAAGACCAACGTCACGCTGGTCTTCTCTGCTACCCAGGCCCTCCTGGCAGCGAAGGCCGGAGCCACCTACGTAAGCCCCTTTGTGGGCCGCATCGATGACATCTCCGGTATCGGCATCGAAGTGGTTGAACAGATCCAAGAGATTTACGGGCAGTACGACTTCGGCACAGAGGTCATCGTGGCCAGCGTCCGCCACCCGATCCATGTCCTCGAAGCGGCCCAGATGGGCGCTGACATCGCGACGATTCCCTTCCCCGTCCTGGACAAGCTCTTCAACCATCCCCTCACGGACATCGGCATCGCTAAGTTCCTGAAGGATTGGGAAAAGGTCCCTAAGGTTTAACGAACGCTACCCACAGGTAGTCCCGCCTTCCTCGCAGCACATGGAAAGGTACCGGCGTGCCGGGCTTGACCCGGCCATAGCGCTCGGCTAGGGACGCTGCGTACTTTGTGGGCTTCGTCCCCATTCGCAGGACCACATCCCCGGGGCGAAAACCTGCCTCTGCTGCCACTGATCCGCGGTCAACCCCGGTAATCAGCACACCGGCCCCTGAAGGCGCACCAAGGCGACGGCGCTCCGGCGGAGTAAGGTCACCCAGGGTCAAGCCTGCGCCCCCGAGGATGCTCTCCGGCTCCTCTTTCGACACCGCAGTTCGGACCTCCCCGCCCCTCCCCGCATCCGCCAGGTTGCCCATGATCACAGTCTTGGTGATGCGATTGGTTCCGCCGCGGACCAGGGTTACGTCCACGCTGGCCCCCACCCCTGCGGTGACAGCCATCCAAGACAAATCCGAGGACTCCTTCACCCGCTGGCCATCGAACTCCATGATCACGTCGCCAGCCTCGAAGCCTGCGGCGGCGGCGGGGGACCCGGTGTAAATCTGGCGCACCAGGGCTCCCTCCGCGCTATCCAGTCCGAGGGACTTCGCCAGGGGCGGGGTCACTTCCTGGATAGCAACCCCCAACCACGACCGCTCGACCTTGCCCTTGGCGAGCTGAGGGATCAGGATCTTGGCCATGTTGGAGGGAATGGCAAAGCCGATGCCCTGACCGGTCTTCACTATTGCGGTGTTGATGCCCACGACCTCGCCGTTCATGTTGATGAGCGGCCCGCCGCTGTTGCCCGGGTTGATGGACGCGTCGGTCTGGATGAAGTTCACGTACATGGGCTCGCTGCCCGGCTGGACCTCCCTGCGTCCCTTGGCGCTGACGATCCCCGCTGTTACAGTGTGCTCCAGGCCGAAGGGGTTGCCGATGGCCATGACCCACTCTCCGATGCGCAACGCATCCGAGTCCCCGAGGGGCGCGGCCGTGAGGTTCTTTGCACCTTCCAGTTTCAGCAGCGCCAAGTCTGTCCGCGGATCCGCACCGACCAGCTTCGCAGGGTACTCCGTGCCATCAATCAAGGACACGGTCACGCTCACAGCGTCCTCGATCACGTGGTTATTGGTCAGGACATAGCCATCCGGGTTGATAACGAACCCGGACCCGAGCCCCTCACCAACCTGTGACCCCGAACGCGGGGAGAAGCCGGGGAAGAAGCCACGGAAAGGGTCCCGCCCCCAAGCCCCGTGTCCCTGTAACTGCCGCTTGGTCCTGATACTGACCATAGCAGGCGACAACTCAGCGGAGAGAACAGAGAAGGTCCCCGCCTGGACCAACTGCGGCCCGGATTTGACATTGGTCTCCTTCTCGAACCAAATCCGTTCCTCACCAGTGGCTCCGCTGCTCAGGGCCAGCGAAACCAGCAGGCTCGTCATCGTCGTCAACATAGTTCGCATGGTTTCCCTCCTGCCGTCTCTCTGAGAAACAGCAGCAGCGTATCAGTATTCCAGTGGTGAATGAAACCGGGGGTTCTACTGGGGACGCAGGACGAAGGGGTAGCGGACCTTGACGATGCCGCCCTTAGGCTCCGGGAAGCGCCAACGGAGCACCTTCATCTCAATGCACTTCTCAAGGGCCGCATCACCTAGAGTGGAGGCAGCTATCTTGGACTTGATGACCTTGCCTGTTGCGGAGATGATGAAGGAAACAGTGACCTTGCCCTCAATCTTGTTGTTCCGCTGGTAGGCCTTCTGATAGCACCACTTGATCCCCGCAAGCTGCTTGCGGATGTACTTCTTGACGGTCTCCTTGTCCAGCCTGCCGCTGCCGCCCATGTC
>CAYOTU010000256.1:3913-5605 GCA_964406905.1 uncultured Myxococcales bacterium
TCGTCCCCGAGCATCCTGCCGCTCAGGTCCATCTCTTCGCCGTACTTGGAGCCCAGGAGCTGTCCTCGGTTCATGTTCTTGAGCGCGCCCAGGGCGCCCTTGTTCCGCACCTTGTCCCGGGCCGCGGTGGTGGTCAGGCTACGCCGCTTCTTTTTCGTGGAGTCCCGCTTGAGGCTCCGCTTGATCTTCGGCGGCGCGTTCTTCGGTATGATCGTGGTCTTCTTGATGATGATCTGATCGATCTTCTTCTTCTCTTCCTTCATCATCTCTTCGGGGATCGGGTCCTTCGCCATCTCCTCGGGGTCAAGCTCGATCTTCTTCTCGTCCTTCTTCTTCTCGTCCTTCTTCTTCTCGTCCTTCTTCTCCTCCTCCTTCTTTTCCTCCTCCTTCTTCTTGCGCTTCTCGGCCTTGACCACGGTCAGGAGGCTCCGCGGCATATTTTGGCGGTAGGCTTCGAGCGCTCCCTCATCAGGCGCTGCCATGACTGCGGCCATGAAGAGGGTATGGAGAAAAAACGCCAAGGCGAAGTAGGCAACGAGGGAGATGGAAACCTGGCTCAGGGCACGCCCACGGGGCTCGCTCAGCCCCGGATCCAGGCCCATGACGAAGGTCAACTGGCCAATATTGAGGCGGGCTTTCATCCCGACCTCAAGGGGAAGGAAGAACTTTTCCTTTAACAGGGAGGTCTTCTTCAACTCCTCGATGGGCATGACCTGGCCCTTCACCATGACCTGGCCCTTGATGTTGGTGTTGGCCAGATTGAGCGCTGGGTGACCATGGAAGGTCGTGACCAGTTCGTAGACAGGCTTGCCCAGGAGGTCCTCGGACACGAAGAAGTCTGAACTGCGGGTCTGGCCGATTCTGACATTACGGCCCTGCTCGATGCGTGAACGCTTGAAGAGATCAAAGGTCAGCAGAAAAGCCAGTGCGTCGCCGACAAGGAAGAATATCCCCATCCAAAGCATGCCGTTGGACACGAACTGCGCGTACTTCTCAGGCTCGATCTCCCCCGCGGAATAACGCGCCGGCATACCGCTGTACATGGCCCAGAGGACCCAGGCTTGGAGTCCAAGGATTATCAAGATGAAGACACTCGCGTGGAGCAGGGGCCGCCGGTTCTTTCCGAACCGCAGCGCGGCCACCACGGAGTCGCCCCAGAGCTGGGCGATGTTGATCACAGGATGTCGGGGATCTTCGTAGGCCTTCCAAGCCGCGTCCGACGCTGCCCGTCGCCGGGTGGGGCGGGCCGGTGCGGTCACTCGGAAGTTCACGGTGATCATGGTGGATCCCATGCTCAACTTGTCCCCACTCTGGAGCAGGGTAGCCTTCGAGATTCGGTTACCGTTCAAGTGAGTTCCAGCGGAGGTTCCAAGATCCACAAGCTTCACCGCACCCTGAGGAGTAACCTCAATGCGCGCGTGCTCACGACCAACGACTTCGTCTTCGATCTGCACGTCGCACGCGAGGAGACGCCCAATCAGGATCTTGTCCCGGTTGAATTTGATCGCCTGCGGTTCCTTGCCAGGCCTCTCGACAATCAAGCTGATCTCGTGATTCGTTGCCATAGTCACTTCCCGTCTCGCCCGCGCTGGGCTTGCCCTTACCGTAACAGTAACCGAACCGACTAGCACCAACTCCTGCCGGACCAAGCAATAATTCAGCGACAGCGCCCGCCTCAGACACCACCCAGTG
>CAYOTU010000257.1:0-5595 GCA_964406905.1 uncultured Myxococcales bacterium
CCGTAGACGCCCTGACAAGTACCGTCGCCGCAGCACTGACCACAGTCCTCCGGGCAGTTGTAGCAATGCTCCCATGCCTCGCAAGCGCCGTCACCGCATTCAGGGGTGCAGACGCCACAGTCCTGGGGGCAGGTGGCGCAGTCTTCTCCCAGGCCTGGGTCGCAGTCGTCGTCCCCGCAGCCGGGGAGGTCCACGCACGCGCTTTCCTCACAGGCCCGGCCTGGGTCACACTGGCCGCAGGCCCCACCGCAGCCGTCATCCCCGCACTCCTTGCCGACGCAATCGCCGACGCAACAGGAGCCGCCCAAGCAGGTCCCGCCATCGCCACAGGTCCCGCAGGAGCCTCCGCAGCCGTTGTCCCCGCAGGTTTTTCCGGCGCACTCGGGGATGCAATCAAGCTGGCACAGGCCAAAGTCGTTGCAGAACGTTCCGTCGCCGCACGTCCCGCAAGAGCCGCCGCAACCGTCGTCGCCGCAGACCCGGCCTTCGCAGTCCAGGACGCAGACTTCCCAGTTCGGGCTCCCGTCCAGGCCCGCATCCGCCCCGCCCACGTCCGTACCGCCGCGGCCACCACCGTCGTCGCAGCCCAGGGCCGCGGCTGCGTAGACAAGACTGATAACCAGCAATCGTCGTTTCATGTGTTCCCCCTCGCCGTGTCCACATCATCCCATATTCCGAGGGCAGACAAACAGAAACCAGCAGACAGGCGTCTACTACTTAGGATAGCAGGGATCGTCGTGGGGCTTGCATTCCTCCACAATGGACTCGATGGGGACGATCTCGCCGGGCACGAAGACGTCGGTGGCGTCCTCAGCGTTGAAGGTCCCGACGAAGTAGTACGCGTCCATCTCCCCATCGTCGTCCGTATCGAAGTTGGCGCAGATATGCGAGTTGGTCAGGAACCAGTGGAAGTTCACGACGCCTAAGCCGGGGATCGTGGTGCAGAGGTTGATCGCTGTCTCCAGGAGAATCCCCCCCGACAGGTTTCCGTCGTCGATGCCCGAGAGATCCTGGCGGATCACCCCGCTGCCCAGGAGACGGTCAACACGGTAGGAGTCGCTGAGGGTCTCGAACATCATGTCCAGCACAGCGGCCTCCTCGATGGCGAACGCACAGCCGTCCAACTCCACCCGGAAGGGCTCCACCGGCAGGGCGTAGCGGAACGCCTTAACCACCGGCTCCTCAGCATCCGGATCCTCGAACTCGGTGGAGCAGGGCCCCGCGGTCATCATGAGATAGCCTTCCTCCATGTTGTGCTCCACGATGTAGAACACCAGGACGTTCACGTAGGTAGCGATGTCCATGGTGAAGGTAGTGTTGAGCAAGGTCGTGGGCTCGGTGGAATTCAGGACCGTGATCCGGTAGGCCCGGCCCGTGAGGTCCAAGAGGGTACATGTACCCGGATCCTCCGTGTCCTCCGGTTGGGTGGTATCCACCCCGCCGCCACCCCCACCGTCGCCGTCGTCGCAGGCCGTCACTGCCATCGAAAAAACCAACACCAAAGAAAGAAGAACGCGCATCACCACCTCCCCGGCCAGAATGCTTTCGTGACAGGATACCCGCGCAGCGGCGCAGGGCAAAGAATTACTTGATGTGGCTACAGATTTGCAGGGATGAAGCCGTGGTACCTTCCGACCCAGTATGCCAGCACCAAGGCCATGATCAGAATGAATCGCCGCATCAGAATCTCACCTCAACATGCGTCACGTCCTTATCAGGCGTGAACGTCACGGCCCAGACCCCCTCGCAGGGACCCGCGGTAAGCACCGCACCCTCAGGAGCAAGGACCTCCTGGGCAGCAACCCCGCCGCCGGCCACGAACGCTGTGACCTCGTGCCCCGCCGGGTTCGCCAAATCAAAGGCCAGGACAGCGTCCCCCACGACGGTCTCCACCGTCTCATCGCTCACCTCCACTGCGCCACCCATCAGGTGGCGGGAAGTGAAGACAACCATGGGTGCCGCAGGCTCGGGACGGACCACAAAGAGCCGCTCCGATCGGGGCGGCACCGTCACGGTCCACGCTGGGCCATCGGCCCACTCGCAGGTCTGCTCCCACGCGTCGAAAAGGAGGAGTTTCTGGCCGGGATCCATACCCAGCATGGACCAATCCAGGGTCTTCTCCCTGGGTTCGTCCCCCACCTCTTCGCCGGTGACCACATGCTCGTTGATCCCCCAGTTGAACAGGCCAGCGACGTGCCAGGACCGCCCCTCCCGTTCCACGGGGAGGATCCAGATCTCGGGGTAATGCCACTCGAAGAGGTCCAGGGGACGGGCGGTCGCTGCGTAGACAGGCAGAACGGGCCGCAGCAGCGTCAGCCACTCGGGGTGGTCATGCATATCCGTATAGGTCTCGCCCAATTTTACGATGCCTCCGAGGAGGGCCACCATGGATGTCCAAGCCCGGGCCTCACCGAGGGTGAGGCCGTAGGGGTCCGGACGATAGAAAACGAGATCAGGATGGTTCACCCAGAGTTTGCTCAGGTAGTAGCGGTGGGCCGCTGTGCGCAGGGTCACCTTGATGCCCTGGTCCTCGATGTCACCCCACACCGGCTCGTTGTCCAGGGTCAACCGTGAGCCGTCCGCGGTGTCCATGCACAGGCCCATTGCGGAGATCGTCAGGAAAAACGTATCGGGGCCAATCGCATCGCGAATCACAGCCAGCGCATCGTGGAAGGCCTCGGACGCTGTCTTCTCCGGGTTGTAGAGGGTCTCGGGGAAAAGCGCATAGTACGCGAAGTCCATCTTGATCCACTTGTAGCCCCAGTCCTGGGTGATCTTCGTGAAGATCTCGTGGATGTGGGCCAGAACCTCCGGATTCGAAAGGTCAAGGATCGCGTCGTGTTCGGGATTCATCAGGAAGTAGCCGAACTCCGAGATGGGCGCCAGCCAGTCGGAGTGGTCAGTAGCGAGCTGCGCGTTGGTGTGGACCCAGAACGGCGCGATCCAGATCCCGGGCGTCGCACCCGCAGCATAGATCTGGTCCGCCAACCAGTGCAGGCCGTCCTGCCCGTCGTGGGACGGGAAGAACTCGGGGTTGGTCTCCCAGTCCCCGTGGTCGAGCTGCCAGCCATCGTCCAGGAGGAAGTGGCTCATCCCGAATGGGGTCAGGTCCTCGGTCATGGCCGCCAGGTTCTCAAGCATCATCGGCTCGTCGATGTCCGTGCCCATACCGCCGCTCCCACCGCCGCCGCCCCAGGAGTTCCATCCCGTGGGCACCTCGGTCCACACGGTCTTGCCGTGCCAGGCAGCGTAGGCCGCTGCCCACTCCTCGAGACCGTCGAAGGGCGTGGTCGGTGCCACGTCCAGGTAAAAGAGCTCCGAGGGCAGTGTCCGTGTGCCCGCGCCGAAGCGATCCGAACCCGAAGGCGGCGGCACCGGGGGCTCCAGGCGTCCGAAGGCCTCGAAGCGGGTGAAGCCCGTTCGACCGTCCAACTCAGTCGCAAGGGCGGGCTCGTAGTGCAGGCGGATCAGGCCGATGGCCTTGTCAAAGCTCAGGTAACCGGCGACGAGGGAGCGGTCGGACTCCGAGTCCACCAGGGCCATGTTCCAGTTGGACACGCTCCCTGGCGGAAAAAACACCGAGCCCCCCTGGCCGAACCGATAGACCCGGGACGCGAAGTCGAAGTACATGTCCGCGCCGTTGTCCAAAACCACATGCTTCCAGGGATCCGCTCCGAGAAAAAGGGCTCCGCCGGTGCGCCCGTCCGCTACAAGTGGCACCGTGTCCCGCACCCGCAGGTCAGCGGCCCCTTCCTCGGGCCAGACGCCGAAGACCCGGCTCAGGATGAATGTCTCACCGCCCCGCATCCCAAACTCCAGACGAAAATCCGGTCCTGTATCGACTCCGGGGCCCCCGGGGATCTCGATCATCACCTGGACACCTGCGCCGAGTTCGTCGTCCGCTGGGTTGGCCTCCCAGCCCGCCGCGGCGAGGCCCGCTGTCCCATGGACGAGCCCCTCAAAGGTGCCGTCGTCCATCACCACCCGGGCCTCCGCGTCGAGGATCTGCGCGCCGCCTTCCGGCCCGAGCACGTCCCAGGTCCCAGCGTCGAGGCGGTACCGAATCTCCACGATGCCGTTGGAGAGAACCAGCTCGTCATCGATCTGTTCAGCGGTGACGCCGCCGTGCTCCACTGGCTCCGGCGGACCCGCGTCCATAGCCACGTCCGGAGCACTGTCGGGCGCTACGTCAGGACCTACGTCGGGAGCAACGTCGGCGAGGACGTCCAGTGTGGTGTCCATGCCGGTGTCCTGAGGCGACGACAACCCACCCCCCCCCCCACACGCGGGCAGAAGGATCAAAAACAAAAACAAACCCAACAATTCCCCCCCCACAGTAACTATACCCCAGTGAGAATACTAAAAGGTTTTTCCCCACCGGTCGACCGGGTTAAACTGTTTCCGAGTTCGGATATCGGGCAAGGCTCCGAGTTGATCCAGGATGAACCGGTCCACCTCCTGCCGTTGCCTTTCCAGCTCCATACGACTACACTCCGGGCCGTTGATTCCTTCGGAGGATTGCCATGCGTCTCAGCAAATACCACGTCCCGACCTTGAAAGAGGCGCCGCGCGATGCGGAGCTGGCCAGCCATATTTTCCTGATTCGTGGCGGCTACATACGGATGCTCGCTGCGGGGATCTATGACTTCCTGCCCCTGGGCCTCCGAGTGTTCCACAAGGTCTCGAACATCATCCGTGAGGAGCTGAACCAGGCCGATGCGATGGAGGTGATGCTCCCTGCTGTCCAGCCTGCGGATCTCTGGAAGGAGTCCGGGCGCTGGGACTACTACGGCCCCGAACTGCTGCGGTTTCGGGACCGCCATGACCGGGAGTTCTGCTTCGGGCCCACCCACGAAGAGGTGATCACCGACCTGGTGCGCCGGGATATCCGGTCATATCGAGATCTGCCCCTCAACCTCTACCAGATCCAGGTAAAGTTCCGTGATGAGGTCAAGCCCCGGGCCGGGCTCATGCGCGGGCGCGAGTTTATCATGAAGGATGGTTATTCTTTCGATGTGTCGATGGACGCTGCGAAGGAAACCTATAAAAAAATGTATGACGCGTACCACCGGATCTTTACCCGCTGCGGCCTGGAGCACCGGGCCGTGGAGGCTGACACCGGCAACATCGGCGGGAGCCTCTCCCACGAGTTCCAGGTCATGGCTGAAACGGGGGAGGACTATGTCTTCAACTGCCCCGCGTGCGACTTCACCGTAAACCAAGAGCTTGCGCCGCTTCCGGCTGGGACCCCGCCCGACGGGACGGCGGAGGGTCCGGCCATGGACAAGGTCCATACCCCTGACGCACACACGGTGGAGCAGGTCACAGAGTTCATGGCGGTGGACGCGAAGGACTTGGCCAAGACCCTGGTCTACGTCGCTGACGGCGAGCCACTGGCCATCCTGGTGCGGGGCGACCATGACCTGAGCGAGACCAAGCTGCGGCGTCACCTGGGTTGCAACATCCTTGAGATGGCCAACGACGAAACCGTGGAGGCTGTCACCAAGGCCCCGGTGGGCTTTGCCGGCCCTGTGGGCCTATCAGGCATACCCGTCCTGGCCGACTGGGCCATCGCCGAGGCCGGCCCCCTCGTGG
>CAYOTU010000258.1:0-5593 GCA_964406905.1 uncultured Myxococcales bacterium
CGGCCCCGAGAGCTTCGATATCTCGAAGCTCCGTTACCACAGCATCGTGATCATGACTGATGCGGACGTGGACGGGCACCACATCACCACCCTCCTCCTGACCTTTTTCTACCGGCAGATGCCCGAGGTCCTGGAGCGGGGGCACCTGTACATCGCGCAGCCGCCCCTCTACAAGATCAAGAAGGACAAGCGGGAGCAGTACCTGAAGAACGAGGCAGCGCTTCAGGACTTCCTCCTGAATTCGGGCATCGACGGGATCCTCCTGCGCACCGCCCAAGGGAACGAGCCACTTCTCGGCGAGCGCCTCGTGGAGGTCCTGCGGGACGTGATGCGGTACCGGGAGTGGCTGAGCCACTTCGAGTACACCGCTGATGTGCGGGTTCTGGACGCGCTCCTGGCTGCTACGGAGTTGGACGGGGACGACTTGGCCGACCGGTCCGCAGTGGATGAGGCCCTGGTCGCGATAGAGGGCTACCTGCGGGACCATGCGCCCGGCGCATTACCCGTCTCCTTCGAGGTCGAGGAAGACACGGAGAATGACACCCTCCGGGTGCAGGTGGAGAGCATGGTCAGTGGCGTGCCTCGGGGCACGACCCTCGGCCACGAGCTGCTTCGGTCTCCGCGATTCCAGCGGCTCAGGCGCCTGGCGTTGGACTTGAAGGCCCTCGGCGGGGCCCCCTACGGTCTCTCGGACGACAAGGACTGGAAGGTGGAGCAGTGGACCTTGGAGGGCAGCCTCGGTCTCATTATGGAGCGGGGCCGCAAGGGCGTGTCCATCCAGCGCTACAAGGGCCTCGGTGAGATGAATCCAGATCAACTCTGGGACACTACCATGAATCCTGAAACACGGACTCTCCTCCAGGTACGTATCGAGGATGCAGTGGCCGCTGACCAGATCTTTACCCTCCTCATGGGCGACGAGGTGGCCCCCCGGCGCAGCTTCATCATGGAGAACGCTTTGGCAGTGTCCAACCTCGATATCTAGGACAACGGGCGTGTCCGATACTCGCCAGTCGTACCTCTCCGAAATCGAGCGCTTTTTCTCCGCCTTGCGTATGGGGGGGTTCTTCCTGTCTCCTCGGGACATGGATCGGGCCCAGGAGTGGTACGAGCGTGGAATTCCCCTGGGCGTTGTACTGCGGGGGATCACCGAGGGGGTAGGGGCTTGGCGGGGACACGCGATCCCGGGCCAGCGTCCCCCGCACCAGCTTAGCTTCTACCAGAAGCGAATCCGCACCCACATCAAGGTCTACCAGCGGGAAGAGGAGACGGCCCACCTGGAGCTCTCTCGGCCCAGGCAGTTTATCAAGGCCCGCCTCGCTGAACTGGCGCTGCTGCTTGAGGCCGAGGACCGGGACCTGGAGCGGGAGATCAAGGAGGGACTCCTCGCGCGGCTACAGGATCTGGATGCCCGCATGGCGGCAGAGGATATGGCCGAGGGCGCTACAGCGTACGAGCTGCTACTCCTTGACGGGGAGACCCTCCAACTTTATCATCATCGCCTTACCGGACGGGCCGGGCCGCCGGAGGCCGCCGACGAGGACGGTCTGCGGGAGCGGCTTCGGATGCCGACCCTCCGGTACTGGAGCACCTGAATGCAGGTTACCAACGATGACCGCTGCCCGCATTGCGACGGGCGTGGCTGGGTTCGCGCCGAGGGTGGCGAGACCGCAGCCCTGGCCCTCTGCGAGTGCCGCCGGCCATGTCCGGACTGTGAGGATACGGGCTTCGTGAACCGCGTGGGATCGGATGGTCGTCCCGTCGCCGCTGTCTGTGGTTGCGCTTCTCTCAAGCGTCGAATCATCGCTTACAACAAAGCGGGGATCCCCTCACGCTTCGTTGGATGCACCTTCGCGTCCTTCAAGCCCCGGGATTCGTCCCAGGGTCAGGCCAAAGTTTTGCTCCAGGACTGGGTGCGGCGGTTCCGCCCCGGGGTCCCCGGCTGGCTCCTGCACGGCCCCCCCGGGGTGGGGAAGACCCACCTGGCCTGTGCGACAGCCGCTGCCCTGGCCTTGGACTACGGCGTGGACGTACGCTTCGTGGACTTCTTCCACCTCCTCCAGCAACTCAAGGCAGCGTTCGGCGACTACGGCTCGGACAAGAACCTGATCCAGCCTCTCCTCTCCTGCGACTTCCTGGTGATCGATGAGCTGGGCAAAGGCCGGAACACCGAGTGGGAGAACGGGGTGGTGGACGAGCTGATCTCAGCCCGCTACAACGCTGGGCATACGATATTTTTTACCTCCAACCATGCGCCCGAGGGCGGCGTGGATTCCCTCCAGGATCGCCTCGGCGATCGTATCCTCTCCCGAATCTGGGAGCTATGCACGGTGCATCGGTTGGCAGGGGAGGATTTTCGGAAACAGAAGCGATGAGGAAGGCCATGACCCGACGTAAATCGATCCTCGCCCCCGTCCTGATACTGGCTGCCATGTTGGCCCTGACCAGCCTTCAGTGCAGCCGGCCCAAGAAGATTCTCACAGCGCAGCAGCGCGGCGAGGTGGAGCGCAACATCCTGGAAACCTTGCCCGAGGACCCTGACTTCGTCGGGGTGAACGCGAACTTCGAGGACAAGGTTACCCTCCTGGGCTATGTCCTGTCCTCGGACCGACTCGTCCCCGGGGACGCGGTCACGGTGACCTGCTACTGGCGTTGCGAGGAGAAGATCGGGGGGGACATGAAGATCTTCGTCCACCTGGACAGCTCCAAGCGTTCCACCTTCGACCACTATGCGGTCTCGGGCCTCCTGCCCACCAGTGCGTGGAAGCCCGGGCAGATCATCCAGGATGTCCAGACCATCGATGTGGGCCGGGGCTACCCCGAGGGCACAGCGCGCCTCTGGGTGGGCTTCTTTGACCAGACCCTCTGGAGTGAGCGCCGGGAGAACAAGCGCCTGACCCTTAAAGATCCGGGCACGGGACGCGCGGACAAGGAGGGTCGACTCCTGGTGACGACCCTGTGGATCGGCAAGGGCCAACCAAAGGAGGTCGTCGTCGGCCGGGCAGCGGGGATCACCATCGACGGGAAGCTGGACGAGCCACAGTGGAAGAAGGCCATGGCAGCCGTCGGTCCCCTGGTCAAGATCCGGGGTAGCGCGGCGGCAGGACCCGGACAGGGCGTCCGCTCCGGTTTCCTGCGGGACGACGAGCGGCTCTACCTGGCCTTCGAGGTCAAGGACCGGGACGTACGCTCTTCCTTTACGGAGCGGGACGCGAAGCTCTGGACCATGGACAACGTAGAGCTGTTCCTGCGGCCCTCCGTTGGTTCTGGCGGTCCTTACGTGGAGATCCAGGTCTCTCCGGGGAATGTGATCTTCGACGCGCTTTTCACCGGGCACCGTGTCCCCGAGTGGGAGGTCGCAGCGAAGAACCTCACCCTGGGGGTCGAGAGCGCTGTGCAGGTTGACGGCAGCCTCAACGCGCTTGGCCGCGACCAGGGCTGGACAGCGGAGCTGGCGATCCCCTTCAAAGATCTCCCCGGCGTGGACGGCCCCCCGGCCCCGGGGACCCGCTGGACGGCCAACCTCTACCGGATCTCCGATGGCAAGGCAGCGGACGCGGTAACCTGGGTCTCCGTCGGCGGGGACTTCCATGAGCTCACCGGCGCAGGCCGGCTGAATTTCCAGGCCAAATGAGCGCGGTATGACGCTCCAGCCTCCGGCCGACGTTGACGGCATGGAATGGATCCTCGCAGGGGCGACTCCATTGGATCGGCTTGTGCGCACCATGGCCTTCCTCCGCAGCGACCGCGGCTGTTCCTGGGACCGCAAGCAGACCCACCGCAGCCTGACCCGCTACGCGATCGAGGAGGCCCACGAGCTGGCCGACGCGGTCGAACTCGGCAAGACCGCAGCCATCAAGGAGGAGCTGGGAGACCTGCTCCTCCAGGTGGTGTTTCACGCGCAGATGGCGTCGGAGGCGGGGCTCTATGACCTCGAGGATGTCGCTCAGGGGATAGGTGAGAAGCTCTGGCGTCGACACCCCCACGTCTTCGGGGACGCGGTGGCCGAGACCCCGGAGGACGTAGAGCGCACCTGGGAGCGCACCAAGGCCAGCGAGGGCCGCCCCGTCGGGAAGGGGCTCCTGGACGGGGTTCCTCGGTCTTTGCCCGCACTGGGGCGCTGCCAGCGTATCTCCGAGCGGGCTGAGCGGGTGGGTTTCGACTTTAGCGGTCCCGAAGATGTCCTGGGCAAGCTCGCCGAGGAGGCAGCCGAACTGGTCGAAGCCAAGCGCGAGGGTGATCCCGAGGCCCTGCGTCACGAGGTGGGGGACCTGCTTTTCGCCACGGCCAACCTGGCGCGGCATCTGGGCGTGGATCCTGAAGACGCGCTGCAGCGCTGCAATGATCGGTTCGTGACGCGGTTCCGCTATGTCGAGCGGGCCATAGTCGCTGAGGACCGGGACCTCCAGGACGCAAGCATGGAAGAGATGGAGGTCCTCTGGCAGCAGGCCAAAAAGGACGAGTAGCCTGTGAATAGGGCGAAACACGAGTCTGACCTGCGAACCACCCACAGGCATCTCCTCTCCGCCGCGGCGGGGCTCACGGTCCTGACGCTGCTCTCCCGGGTCCTCGGGCTGGTGCGGGAGCAGGTCAGGGGTTTCTACCTGGGCACGGGCATGGGCTCCGACGCGTTCGGCCTGGCCGCGATGATCCCAAATCTCTTCCGTCGCCTGGTGGGCGAGGGGGCCATGACAGCGGCGTTCATCCCCGTATTCACCGGGTACATCAAGAAGGACGACAAGGAGGGGATGCGCGGCTTTCTTTCTGCATTTGTGACCCTCTTCACCCTCATCCTCGTCGTGTTCACCGCGGTGATGATTCTTCTCTCCCCGTGGATTGTGCGGACCTTCTTCCCGGGCTTCGGTCAGGTGCCGGGGAAGCTGGCGCTCACCGTGGTCCTCACCCAGATGATGTTTCCCTACCTCTTCCTGGTGAGCATCGCTGCGGTGTTCCAGGCGGTGCTGAACAGCTTCCGGATCTTCGCGCCCTCCGCGACGACTCCGATCCTGCTCAACCTGGCGATCATCCTGACCACGACTGCCATCCACGATCGCTTTCCGGATCCCAGCTACGCGCTGGCCGCTGGCTTCCTGATAGGGGGTGTGCTTCAGGCGGGCTTCCAGATCCCCTGGCTCATAAAGCGAGGCCTGGGGATCCGGTTTTCCCTGAATTGGAATCATCCGGGGATCAGGGAGTTGGGCCGTGTCTTCCTGCCGGGGGTGTTCGCCGCGGGGATCTACCAGATCAACGTTTTCGTCTCCCAGATAATCGCCGCGGGCCTCGCTGAGGGCACCGTAGCGTCCCTTCAGTACTCCAACCGCCTCCTGGAGCTGGTCCTAGGGATTTTCGTCATCTCCGTGACCACGGTGATCCTGCCCACCTTCGCCCGCCAGTTCGCGGACCGCAGCTCTGCACAGGTGGCAGATACCCTGCGCTTCGGCCTGGGCCTCATGGCCCTGGTTGCGCTGCCGGCCACAGCGGGCCTCATGGTCCTGGGAGAGCCCATCGTACGCCTGCTCTTCCAGTTCGGCCGCTTCGACGCCCAGAGTACCCGCCTGACTACCTTCGCGCTCCTTTTCCACGCGCCTGGGAT
>CAYOTU010000259.1:0-5568 GCA_964406905.1 uncultured Myxococcales bacterium
GACCTGTGACCCCGTCTTGTCTCCCGATCTCCCCCCTGCTACACTCTGACCCATGGAGGCACCCCTAATGGAGCGATGGGTACTCGGAGTTGATCCTGCGACGAAGAGCGGGATCTCTGTACATCGCAGAGCCCGCAAGCCGATCTGGAGCGGGAGGATCCTCAAGACCGACTGGTATTCCGTTGAGCGGTTCCTTGCGGATGGAGAGATCCTCTGGCGTGGGAAGTGGGTCAAGGTGGTGGACTGGCCCGAATGGGATCCGGAGGTCCACCAGCGGCTGCTGGTCCGCGAGGATCAGTACGTCGGCGAGCACATGAGCGCTGTGATCCCGGTGGTGGCCGCGGCGACCACGTGGGAGGTCCTGGCCGCGCGTCGTGGGTGGAGCGTCGTCAGGCGGCAACCGGCGCAGTGGCGGGTCTTGCAGCTCGGGCGGCAGACGGTCGGGATGAAGCGGAAGGATCTCAAGCGCCTGGCAAAGCAGATGGCGCAGGCAGAGTTCGGGCTCAAGGTAACGGACGATGAAGCGGAGGCGATCTACCTCGGGTGCGACGGGGTGACGCTCCAGAACCTGGAGGGACTTCTGGCGCGTGCCGGTGTCCCTGACGAGCTGTTGGAAAGGCTTCGACGAGGAGGAAGACTACGATGAAGGGTTTTACGAAGTACGGCGAGAAGGACGAGGTGGTAGGGCGCCTGCAGCGCTGCATGAACAACCTGGGCCTGGCGCCGGAGATCAATGTGGACGACGACTTCGGTCCGGCGACCCGGCGGGCGCTTCTGCTCACCCGGGAGGACCTGGTCCGCGAGACCCGGCTCTACGATCCCGAGCTAGTGATCATGGAGAATCTGGTGCGGCTGAAGCGGATGCTGGAGCAGGAGGCGGCAAGCAGACGCGCACGCGGCTCGTTCCCTCGGATCCCCAGGACCTATTCCGAGATCGGGGAGGTCTTCGGGACCTTCGATCCGACCCCGAAGCCGGGGGAGAAGGGCTGGGTCAAGCCCACGAACAAGAGCAAGGACTACCGGATCGTGAAGGCCGCGCTCCCCATCGTCGGGCAGAAGTGGGTCCACGAGAAGATCGTTCCAGTCCTGGTCCGCTTCCTCGAGGTGATCGAGGAGGAGTCCCTGGCCGACGACCTGCGGGACATCGGGACCTACGCCTGTCGCCACATCGGCCGGAACCCGAAGCGGCGGCTCTCGATCCACTCCTGGGGGATCGCCTTCGACGTCGACTCCAGCGAGAACCGCATGGGCAAGCGCGGGCTGATCAACCCACGGATCCGTATCATCGCGGAGGCCCTCGGGTTCCACTGGGGCGGGCGCTGGGGCATCTCCTCGAAGGACCGGAGGGCTTTCGGGCTCACGGCCAACCAACTCCTGAACCGCCGGAGCGGGTTCGGCGCGGGCAAGGACGACATGCACTTCGAGTACTACCTCGGCAACTCCAGCCAGCAGAAATAGCCTGCCAGTGTTTCCAATCCTGACAGCGCTGATTCTTTGGACGTGGGTTCCTGACGCTACGGCCCTGGAAATCTACACCTGCGCATTCGCAGCGGCCTACGACGTCGATTGCGACGAGGCCCTTGCTGTTGCTTGGATCGAAGGCAAGCACAGGCGCAATCCCACGAGCTCCCACCGTCCCGATCCATGGAGCCCCGATCATCCATGGCGGATTTGCGGGGCGTACCAAGTCACGGGGGGGCGGTACGGGCGCCCTGCTTGCGCTCTGATGGTCTCTTGGCTCTGGGTGGGTGCGTGGGCGGGCGTATCGTCAATCTCGTACTGGAGGGGCCGCTGCGCTCGTGCTTGGGCCTGTGGCTATCATGAGGGCAATTCAGGATGCCGCGTGGACGGGTGTTACTACATGCGCCGGATGAAGCGGCTGGCAAGACAGAGACCATGGGAGGGGACGCGATGTCGGAAGAGATGAGTTATCGGGAGATCCTGGACGAGATCCTGGCTTCGGAGCGCCTGGACGACCGGGCCCGCAGGCGTGCTCTTGTGCTCCATGAGCAGATGAGGCAGAATATAACCCTGGGTCTGGGCCAGATGGACTGGCTGAATGCGACGTTGAAGCGGGTGCGTAAGCCGATCCTGTGCCACTACCTCGAGGACGACGGCGGATGTTTGTTCAAGGGTCGAAACAGGTTTTTCAAGGACCGCGGGGATACGAACTGCAATCTGGTGGCGACCCCCAGGCAGTGCGAATTCTTCAGGGAGAAGAAGGGAGGTACCGGGGATGACGACGACGATTCGTGAGCGAGAGTACGAGGTGCGGCTGGTCCATGTTCAGACCGTGGAGTTCCGAGACGACGAAGGGAAGGTGCCGCTGGTGACGCGGCGCCCAGCGCACGACAGGGTGACCGGGGCAGGGAAGTCCGCCGTGGTAGCAAGGACCACAGTCAAGGCGGGTCGAAACATCGACGCCATGACGCGGGCGTTGGAGTGGGCAGACAAGCAGATGGGCGACCGATCCCTGCAGAAGATCAGCGCTGCATTCGTCCGCGATCCCGGGACCGAAAAGACAGGGGTTCGGATCCGAGCGGCGGCAGAGCGATTCGGGACGTTCCCCGCAGCGAGTGCTCCCGCCCCAGCGCCGGCAGCAGCTCCGAAGCGGACGCCAGCGCGGCGTCGGTCTCCCCCCAAGAAGCGGAAGAAGTAGCACCGCGACTCAACGAACCGTCGATTAATCCTTGACTTCATCTTTCGCCGTAGCGTAGAGTGCCCACAGGTTGACTGAGATCACCGAGGCGGCATGACCAATTACCCCGCACACGAGAGGTAGACGATGACGGGTCAGGAATTCAAAGCTGCGCTGCGGCAGGACCTCGGTGTATCCATGACGGAGTTCGCAAGGTTCATCGGACGGAACATCAATACGGTGAGCAGATGGTGCAGGGGGATCCACGAAGTCCCAGGGGAGGTGGAGACGCTCGTGCGCCTGCTGATCCAGTCTAAGGAGAAGCTGTCGGTGCGGAACCTTCAGCGCGTTGGGTTGGACATCCTCCTGGAGACGGCGAAGGGAGAGAGGCCCGCTGCCGTGGCGAAGGCGATGGGGAGACGGCGATGATGGTACGCGAGAGGCTCCTAGCGATCGGGCGTACCCACCTGGAGACAGCCGGGGAGCTGCCGATGTGGGTCACCTGGAATGTCGTGCTCGGCGCGGCGCTGCAGGAGAACCCCGAAGACACCATGCGTGCAGAGAACATCGCCTTGGAGGTCTACAAGGATGTCCTCGTCGAGGTGCATGGAGAAGCGGTGCGGGAGTACGTCGAAGACGCGTGGCGGCTCATGCACATCTTGATCACCGGGAACGAGGAAGCACTGGAGCATTTCCCCCTTGAGCGCATGATCCCATGGCGGGAGAAGCTTGGGCCTGCGTTCCCGACCGATACCGTAGCGAACGCGAAGTCGCAGAAGGACCATGGAACGGAAATTTGATGTCATTCACCGCGTGTCCGGGCGCAAGGCAGACGATGCCTGGGTTCTGATCCCGTCGAGGGACCAGGCCGCGTGGGTGGCTGCGCGGGTCTACGCATCGATCTGCGAACCCTCCCTGGCCCGAGAGCTGCGCAAGATTCTCCAGGAGACACACAAGAGCGGGATTGTCCTCGGGGAGCAGGGTCGCAAGAACGACCCCTACGTCCGGGGGGCCCGCCTGGCGCTGCGGATCTTCCTGGCAGCAATAGAGGCGATCCGGAACGGGCAGGGGGAGTTGATCGAGAGGGTCGCCAAGGGGATCCATGATCGGTTGGCCCCGAGGGATGCCGAGTCAGGCACTGGGGCCGACGCGGTGGACGACAAGCTCCTCGAGCGCATCCGGACACGACTGCGGGAGTTCGAGCCATGCGAGGTGATCTCCGTGGAGCACGTGGTCCGGATCGTTGGGGGGGAGCCGCTGGCCATCGATAGCATCCTGCAGGGCCTCGCCGACAGGCACGAGTTGGTGGAGCGGTTCGGCGAGTTGACGTACCGCAAACGATAAGGAGCATTCAGTGCACAACCGAGTCGAGATCCTGGGGCGCCTGGGCAAGGACCCCGAGACCAGAGAGACCCCCAAGGGCACCCCCTACTGCGTAGGGAGCGTGGTGTCGAACTACAAGGTGAAAAAAACTGGTACCGACGAGGCGACCTGGTTCCGCATTTCGGCATGGGGGCCCATCGGTCAGATCCTATTCGAGCGGGGCAAGAAGGGGATGCGTATATTCGTCACTGGTCGGCTGCGGCCCATGGAGTATGAGAACGAGCGCGGGTTTTTCCGCGGCTATGAGGTAATGGTTGAGGTATTACGTCTCCTGGATTAACCAACGGAGGAGGGTGAAATGTTCCACAGAGACACGAAGACGTGCGAGATCAAGGGGTTTGCGCTGGGGAGGCTGCACGAGAAGCCAGTCCTGACGATCAAGCTGCGAACCCACATCACCGAGGACGAGCTGGAGGACCTCGGGATGAAGGGTGAGTCCCTGGGGGCGTTCGGCCAGAAGGTCACAGGCCCGAAGGCCTTGGCCACCCACTGGCTCTCCATCGGGGAGGCGATGGAGGAGTGGACGTTCGAGTTCTCCAGCCCTCTGGCGAAGCCGAAGATCGAGGTGACCGGAGCGACCGAGGACGACAGCAATGTCAACGTGAACTACTTCTTCTCCTTCGAGGTCACGACGGCCCTCGATGAGGAGAAGCACAGGGCCCCCCTCTGGGATCTGCTCTGCCACCACGGGATGACCGTGAGCATCGACTTCCAGGAGGAGCGCACTGGCGACCTCTTCAATGACGGCAAAGGCGACGACGGCAAGGGCGACGATGCAGGCGCAGAGTAGACCCCCCATGGGTGAGTATCGAAAGAAACCCGTGCGGATCCTGCGGATGGATCGTCGTTGGAAGCGCCTGCGGCGGCAGCCCCATCCGGAGGATCGTCGGGTCCGGTCTATCATCCGAAACAGTCAGGACACTGGCTACACCTCGCATCAGATCGTGGACCGACTCAACCGGGCTGGCTTGTCCACTGTCCGGGGGCGGGTATGGAACGTCTCCAACCTCGGCCACTTCATGACGCAGTGGGGCCTGTCGGACGATTCAGGGAGGCGGGAGTTTCGGAAGGCGAAGCTACGGTCAGCAGCCATCGCTGGGGTTCTACGGAGGGTCCGTCCTGGGCGCGGGGAACCGTTCACCGCGGCGACGCTCCTGCCGCACCTCCGGGTGGAGGAGTGGCACCGGCACGCGTTCGATATTCCGAAGGGGGGCGACATCGGCCTGGACATCGTTGCCCGGGTCGAGGAGGTCCTGTTGCGGTACGTGAAGGATGGGCGGCTTGTGGTGGTCAGGCACGGTGTCTACGAGGTGAACTACGCGGAGAAGGGGAGGTGAAAAGTGAAAGACAGATCACAGATAGACAACGAATTGCGCGCCATAGCGAAGAGACTGGAGGGTAGGGTGCCGTGCGGGTGCGATTTCGACAAGTGGGACCCCGAGCGGTCCACTGGGCACACCCTAGAATGCCGCATTCATATGCTGGCAATCGGAGCATGGGCGCGGCGACCCAGTCCAGTCGTGAGTTGAAGGAGCCTGTGGTGGCCG
>CAYOTU010000260.1:0-5560 GCA_964406905.1 uncultured Myxococcales bacterium
AGGAGGCGACCGTGGATCTTTGTCACGGCAACGCCAACATGCGGTCGAGAGCGACCTTCGCTCCGCGTACAATCCCCGGATCCAGCGTAATCTCGAACGCGGAATCAAAGTTCTCCAGGACCGCGGCAAGCTTATTCAGGGTTGTCCTGTACATATTTGGACAGAGGGAGGTGTCCAGGGGCAGGATCCGCCGATCCGGAAAGTCACGGGCCAAGCGCTTCACCAGGTTGATCTCTGTGCCCACCGCGATCACCGCACCTTCGCCTGCGTCCCGGACATAATCCACGATGAAACGGGTTGACCCGGCGGCATCCGCAGCGTCCACAATCGGAGGCGGACACTCGGGATGGACCACCACCCGGACGCGGGGATTCGGTACACGCATCGCGGCTACGTGGTCAGGGGTGAACAGGGTGTGTACGTGGCAGTACCCTCGCCAGACAAAGACCTTGGCGCCTCGGACCTCATCGTCTGACAGGCCTCCGTCAGGTTCATGGGGGTTGTACACTGCGACTTGGTTCTCGGGAATCCCGAGGGATGCAGCGGAGTTACGTCCCAGGAACTCATCTGGCATGAAGAGGATCCGATCACCCTGCTCAAATGCCCAGCGAAAAGCTCGGACCGCGTTTGAACTGGTGCAAACGAGGCCGCCGTTTTCGCCGCAGAAGGCCTTTGCCTCCGCGGACGAGTTCATATAGGTAATCGGGATGACAGTTTCCCCCCCCAGAACCCTCCTGAGCCGCGCCCAGGCAGTCTCAGCGTCTTGCATGTCGACCATGTCAGCCATGGGGCAGCCGGCCATGGGGTCGGGCATGTAGACGCGCTGGTTGGGGCCCGCAAGGATCCGGGCAGCCTCTGCCATGAAGTGTACTCCGCAAAAGACGATCTTCTCCGCACCGGGTAGTGCAGACGCAGCCCTCGCCAACTCGAACGAGTCGCCCTTATAGTCTCCGAGGTCTGCTATCTCCATACGTTGGTAGTGATGCGCAAGGATCACCAGGCGATCCCCCAGGTCCGCTTTGATCCGATTAATTCGTTCCAGCGCTGTGTCCATGATCACCTCCCAGGCCGGAATCCTATCACCCTCCTCCGAGAGGTACCATTGCATCTTGTCTAATCCCATCTCCGATTATATACTGCGCGCGTTTTCGCCCCTGTGAGGTGCCCGTGGTCCACTTTCGAATACATTGCTTTTCTTTGCTTCTGCTGGTTGCGCTTGCTGCGCTGGTCGCTTGCTCTGAGTTGAACGGTGAGCCGCCTGTCTTTGATGGCCTCCACTACCCGGTCAGCGTCGCTGTAACCCCGGATGGGGGCCACCTGCTCGTGGCGAACTCCAACTTCGACCTCGGCAAGCGCTATGGCAGCGTTGTTGTGGTGGACCTGACGACCCGAAAATTCCTTCCCTCCAGAGCTGTCTCCGTGGGCGCTTTTCCCGGCGCATTGACCCTCGGATCAAGTGACGCGGAGGACCACCCCATCGCGGGCTACCTCCCCGTACGTGAGGATGACTCCCTCACCTGGTTCAAGATGGTCTGGGCTGAGGATGCGCCGACGCTGCGCTGTGACGATCCCAATCGATCCTATCAGGATCGTCGTTGTTCGGGCCTCTACGTGGTCACTGAGGGCCTCGACGACGAAGGCGATGACACCTCCGTGGGCAACGATCCCTACTCGTCTGTTTACCTGCCTGGACGCATCGGCGAACCGGATTTCCTCGTGGTGGGCTCCCTTCGGAGTGGCAGCCTGGACCTCTTTACCATAGCCGAGGACGGAGCCCCCACGCTGACGGACCGCCTGTTCCTGACTCAAGGGATCAACGACCTGGCGATCCACGAGCCATCCCGGACGATCTTCGCCACTGCGAAGTACAGCGCTATTGTCCTGCGGGTCACCATAGAGACCGATGAGTCGGGTTCCGCTTTGACCAGCCAAAGCCCCCTGAGCCTCCCTCTGGCCACTTCGTCATCAGATATCGGCCGCTCCCTGGCCTTCACCGCGGACGGGAGCCGTCTGCTCGTGGCGTGGCGCGCGCCAGACGCGCTCGTGGTCTATGATACGACCTCCCAGGGCAGCGCGGAGTCTGACGTGAGCCTCCTGGGTCTGATTCCGATGGGCGCGGACCCTGCACATTTGCGGATCTTTCCCAGCGGCCCTGACGGCTCGGACCGGGCCTACGTGATCAGCATGACGAACAACTCCCTCTACGTGGTGGATCCAGCGTCCCTGGGCGTTGATGCCCGGATCCGCCTCGGGCCCTCATCGCAGACTCCCGACCTCACAGGGATCTCCCCGTTCTCCATCGCATGGTCCCCGGTCACGAAGGAGGCCTACGTGGCCAACTTCCTGGGGCACTCGGTGAGCGTCGTGGACCTTGATCCGTCCAGCGCTACGTACCACACCGTCATCGAGGAGATCAGATAGTATGTCACGCGAACACACCATCTTGATCTTCGCAGCGATCCTGCTCTTCTCGGCCTGCGCGGAACCGGCCTCCATAACCCCGATCTCCCAATCCCAGCCCGTCGCCGCAGCGTACACCTGCCGCCACCTCCTGGACGACGGCTCCTTCGAGGCGGTGCCGCTGACCGAATGCACGGCAGACGCGATGGACCACCATCTCATGGCCTGGATCGCCAATGGCTACACCGGGGACATCGGCATCCTTGACCTCACTCTGGGAAAGCCCATTGACGTAAACGTTCAGATCCCGGGATTCACTCGCATCCGTCTTGGAACCTGGCTCTCGGATGTGGTCGCGTTGCCCGACGGTTCTATCATCCTGGCAGCGGATCCCGTGGAACGCAATATCGTGGGTATGGACACGGTCACACTCGAGGTGAGCGGGACCTTTCCAATTCCGGCGTCGCCCCAGCGGATCATCGTCGCTGCGGAGGTCGATCCAAGTATATGGGTCCTCACCACGGACCCGCCGGCTCTGATCCCCGTAGACCTGAAGAATGGGGTGCGGGACGGTCTTTTCCTGCCTGGGATCCCCTCGGACGCTGCCCTGGACGCATCCCGCAGCCGGTTGGTGGTAGCCTACAAGGATCTGCACTATGTGACCGTGTACGACCTCACGACACTCGAGGTGGTCATGGAGATTGGCCTCCTTGACGCTTGTGCTGACGGTCTGGACAACGACGGAGATGGCCTCGTGGATGCTGCCGACCCCGACTGCACCGGGGCTGACGACGACGACGAGGCAGCGCCTGCCGACCCCCCGGCGGTTTTCGCTGCCTGCGCAAACGGCCTGGACGACGACGGCGATGGCCTTGTGGACGCAGCCGATCCCGGCTGCATCCACGAGTTGGACAATAGCGAGGCTGAGGATGCGCCTTCCGCTGTTGAGCCTGCGGACCAGGCCCTCGCCGCGTGGAACCTTACCTGTAAGAATGGCCTCGATGACGACGGAGATGGCCTCGCTGATGAGGATGACCCGGATTGCTCCGAGGATCCTCAGGGGCCTGAAAGGGCTTGGTTCGCCTGCTCTGACGGCCTGGACAACGACCACGATGGTTTGACGGATTGGCCGGAGGATCCGCATTGCTACCGGGCCTCGGACCCGAGCGAGGCCGGTCCCTCAGCCCCCATGGCCAAGATCGCTGTGGTGGGAGATGGTCGCTTTGCCTATGTCGCCCATGTGGGCCTGGGTCAGGTCCTTGTCCTGGACCTGGACGAGGGACGACGCCTGGACCTCTCCGGCGTTGACGCCGACGATCCGGATCCCTTTGACGCGCTCCAGCACGTTCGCGGGTTCAAGGTCTCCGGGACCATCCTCGACCTGGAGGGCGTGGTCGGTGAGGATTTCGAGGACGTGATCATCGCCACCTCAAGCGGGCGCCTCACCGCTATACGCGCCATGGAAGGTGGAGCGCTCGTCAACAATATCTCCATCGTGGAGCAAGATCCTGTGACCGACGCGACCCAGGCCTTCAAGCCAAGCCTGCAAGTTGCCGGCGAGGACATCGAGTTGGGATTCACTCCCAGCCCTGAGCAGCCGAACCTCGGTCCCCTCGCTATCGTCGCCCTCGATGACGAGGGGGACGTAAACCAGTACTACGGAATCAGGTTCTCCGAGCGCACCGAGTGGCACCGAACCGAGGTCTGGAACATTACCTGGGAGGGGCGTCTGCCTGGCGCCAAGGGCCTGTCAGCGCGTCTTCGAGGTCCCGGACGCCTGGACCTCCCCGGCGCAGGACTCTGCGCCCTCGGGGTCGAGCCTGGTGACCTGGCCGTGATCCGCTTCGACGAGCCTCTCGCTTGTGGCGACTTCGCGGGCAAGGAGTTCGAGTACGTTATCGCAGACGCAGGCCCTGACTGGCTGATCCTGGACGAGGACGCTGGTGGTCGGCAGATCGGAGACGCGCCGGAGGACGACGAGGAGAGAGACGACGACGAGTGGCTGCCCGAATGGCCCGAGGCTGCTGTGGGCATGCCCGATACGGCCTGCTTCCAGGGCGTCCTTCCCGTTGACGTCCGTGTGGACGATCGTTTCCTGTTGCGAGGCAGCCGCACCGGGTACCTCCATCCTGTAATCGCTGCGCCCGAGGGTTGCGTCCTGGACGGAGACGCTGATCCCCTCTTCACCGGACGGGCCGTCCCCGCGACGATCACCGATGCCGTAGCCATTGAGGTCTGCCCGATCACCGAGGTGGTAGACGGCGTCGAAGCCAACACCTTCCAGAACCCGATCTTCTCCGTGGACATATTCCCCCCCTGCGCTCTGTCCGAAGAAGGGAAGGTCTCTATCCTGGAGATCGGTCGAGATGTCCGCTGGAGCTTTACCGTCGCGTCGGGCTTCGACCTGCGGGACCTTCTCACCGGGGGACTTCCCATGGACCTGAAGTTCCTGCCGGGGCCGGGTCAGCTCTACTTCATCGACCCAGCGACCCGCTCAATCAAGGCCATAGAACCCTTCGACGAGGACGGGCTCTACATAGACCATGTGTTTCTTTAATCAGCCTCCGTCCTTGGCTGGACCGAGACTGATCCTCGACGACCTGTTGAAGTAGATCTTCCTAATTACCTGGAACCATTGAGCTAAAGGCCAAAACACACCCTCTGTAGTGGTCTTTTGTTTCAGGTACCACTACATGTCGTACCATTGCCAGCGAGGCACCGAGGGTTCCCACAGACCCTGTGGGAAAGTCCTGCCCCTGCTTCCTGGTGCCCTGCATCGTGCCTGTAGATCCGCGTTGTTGCACAGACATTGTGCAACAACGCAAAAAACAGAAGACGCTTCAGGTCTTCTATTGAAACACGTTGAAAGAAAAGGGTATCTCAGAATACACCGCGGGTTCGAACCCGGCCTCAGCCTGCTGGGAATAGGCTCGTATATAGAAGACGTGAGGGCCGATCTCTTCATTCGCCTTGCAGTGGAGGGTCACGTTGACCTCTCCCCAGGCCGGAATCTCAGGATCTGGGGGGAGCTGACAGTCATCGGTAATGTCCTTGGTCGCGTCGATACCCACCACGATGCTAACCTTGTCGTCGTCCCCCGAGACGTTGCGGATGGTGAGTATGATGTCGAAGGAATACGTGATGGGGATATCCAGGGACT
>CAYOTU010000261.1:0-5530 GCA_964406905.1 uncultured Myxococcales bacterium
TCATGGGCAGCGAAACCAATATCTTCTCACCCGGAATCGGCTACGACGAGACCCGGAAAATCTTCGAGAACATGTGGCAGGGTGTCCCTGGCCTTGCCAGCCCCTTGATGTTCCCCTGGCTCGCTGCCACCGCGGAAAACGTGAGCTACGGCTGGGTCACCATGAACCCGGCTCGGCGCGATGGGGTCGCGTGTCCCACCTGGCGCATCGCACTCACCGCGGCGGACTATGAAAACGAGAACGCGCTGGTCGAGGTCCTGGCGACAAAGCTTGGTTTCCTGCCTGCCGATGCCGAAGCCAAGGCGCGGCAGCTCATCGTGGACCGCCGCCCGATAATCCTGATGACAGGGATCCCCACCGGGGTGGACTCCGATGGGGAACTCGATGACTGGAAATCAGAGGTCCTGGCAAACGCCACCCTCCAGGGGGTGGCCCCGGATCCGGACAACCCCGACGACCCCGAGGCCACGATTCCCACGGAACAAACGCTGGCGGGGCTTTTTCCCGAGGGCGTTGACGTGACGCTGATCGAGGCCCAGGAGTGCAAATCCTCGAAGCTGATCATCCCACTCTTCTCAACGGGTGCCACAGCGGTCATGACCCACAAATCGCCCTCGTCCATGCAGTTCGTAGACGGAGTTGCTTTAGACACGAATCGTATCTTCACCTTTGAGCGCTACTTCGTGGTAGGCGAAGGCGACGTGGGGTCGGTCCTGGAGACGATTTATGAAATCAGGGGCGAGGCCACGGGCCGAGTCAAGGGAGTCGTCGCCACAGAGGGCAGCCTTGCGCCCGTGCACCACGCGTCGGTGTTCGTGCTACAGGATCCCCGGGGAGTCCGAGGCGTCCCCACGGATCGTGAGTACGAGACCTACGACGCGCTGCGCGCTGATTTGAACGTGGCGTTCGCCAGCGACGGCTTCGTCTCCGAAATGGAGACCGACGTGGGCCTGGATCCGGTGGTGGACGGGGACTTCAAGGGTCCCCTCCTGCCGGGCTCCTACTTCCTGGTGGCCTTCTCCAAGACCCACGGGACCTCCCGTCCGGTACGTGTAGAGGTCAAGGAAGGCCGCACCGCTGTGGCGCACATCACGCTGTCGCCCCGTGGCAGCGTGGACTACCTGGTCACGAACCAGGGCGGACAACCCATCCCCTGTCGCATCACCATGACCCCCCTGGATGCGGACGGCGAACCCATGGACTGGGACGGGCTGGCCCGGGTAGAGATGGGCGGCAAACGCTATGACCACGGTATCCTTGTGAACGAACACAGCCCCTCGGGACAGGGCACCATTGATCTCCCCGCGGGGGACTACGCTGTCTGGGTCTCCCGGGGCTTCGAGTACAGCGTGGAGCACCTCCCGAAGGTTACGGTGAAGGCCGGCGAGGCCCTGCCCCTCCGGGTGGCCCTGGTGAGGGAGATCGACACTACAGGCTGGATCTCAGGGGACTTCCACGTCCACTGTCGGCCGTCCATCGACTCGGGCCTGCCCCATAGCACCCGGGTGATCGCCAACGCGGCCGAAGGCGTCGAGTTCATCGTCTCCACGGACCACGACCACCTGACCTGGTACCAGCCCTGGATCAACGACCTCGACCTCTCGAGCTTCATGAAGACAGCGGTGGGCGTGGAGACCACCACCCTGGAGTTCGGACACTTCAACGGCTTCCCCATGGAATACCACGACACCGACCTGCCGGTGCACGACGCACCGCCCTGGTACGGCTACCAGATCCCCGAGGTCTGGTCCATGATGCGGGATCGAGTAGAGAAGGGCTTCACACGCAGCGAGTTCGTGGTCCAGGTCAACCATCCCAGGGACGGCATGATGGGCTACTTCGCCCAGTTGGGCCTGCAGGGCTACAACCTCCAGCGTTCTACCCCGGGCATGTCCATGTGCAACCCGCAGACCGAGCGGATCTCCTGCGATTTCGACGCGTTTGAGATAATGAACGAGAAGCGCTTCGAACTCCTGCGCACGCCCACCATTGCGGAGATCACACGGCTCGGCGTCTGTAACCGGGCGATCCTGGACAACATTGATCCGGCCAGGCTGGCCTTTGACGCAGCCGCGGCCGAAAACAGCATCTGCGGCGCGCTGCAGGCGCCCCCTTACGACGACTGCGACACCATCGAAGAAGCGGCCCTCACCACCACCCTCACGGGCATGGCCCGGGCGCGGCTCTTCTCCCGGCGGGACCACTGCCGCTGGCACGCGGAGTTCCGCACGGACATGACAGAGGCAGCGCAGATGTCGTCCTCCCTGGCAGCGAAACGCCACGCGCTGGACGCGCTGGAGTTCATGGGCGTCCGCTACCAGATCGAGCGCCTCCCCGAGGAGCAGGCCGCGTTCTTCGCCACCACCACCGCGACAGACCTCGGCTGCGACGGGGAAGCGGCCATGAAAGGCTGCGTCCCGGTTACGGACGACGACGGGGTCCACCAAGGCGACTGTGACGAGTGTTCGTGCGGGGAGTGCGTCTTCGCCACCCTGCCCGGTTGCCGCTTTGATGAGGGCGTCACGGACGTTGAGACCGGCGTGACCGGGACTGGCTGGACCCAGGCTTGCGCGGACCTCTGTGCGGCTGGCTGCCACGGCTGCGGCCTCCAGCCCTGCACAGATCTCTCCCAGCCCTGGGATGATTGGTTCAGCTTCCTCAACGCGGGCTTCGACGTCACAGCGATGGGCAACTCCGACTCCCATGAGACCCTCAAGGAGGTCGGCCTGCCCCGGAACTTCATCCCCTCTAAGACCGACGATCCGTCACTGATCGACGACAGGGAGATCTACCGCAACATCCACGAGGGCCGGGTAATCATCTCCACGGGACCCTTCGCTGAATTCACCATCGACGGCGCGGGCGTGGGGGACACCCTCACAGCCTCGGGTGACAAGCTCCACATGAAGGTCCGCATCCAGACCGCCTCCTGGTTCGGCGTTGACCACATCGAGATCCACCGCAACGCGAAGCTGGAGAGAATCGTCCGAATTGATCCGGACAAGAAAGCCATCGTGGACTTCGACGGGACCTTCGTTCTGGATCGACCGGACGAGGACTCCTGGTACGTCCTGGTAGCGTACGGCCTGGACAAGGACTACATCCTTGCACCCGTCTACAAGCGCGCGCCATACGGCCACCTCCTGATCCCCACGATCATCGCCATGGGCGGCGAGTCGATTCTCCTGTCCTTCGCAGGCCTCCTGGACGAGATCGGGCCGATCCTGGATGGTCTGGATATGAGCGTAGACAGCCTCCTGGCGAGCCTCTTAGGCGGCGCAGTGAACCCGGATGTCTTCCCCATGTTCCCATTGGTGGTGACCAACCCGATCCGCGTCATCGTGGACGGCGACGGGGTCTTCACGCCGGTGAACGGTGTAGACGCAAACAACGATGGCATATGGGACGACCCACCCTTCTGCTCGCAGCCATGCACTGTAGATGCCCAAACCGACGCAGAGGGCAACCCCACCTGGGGTGCGTCCACCTGCGGCGAGAACCAGGTCTGCGTCCCCGATACCGAGGGCTCTGATCAAGGCACCTGCATCATCCCGATCCCCGAAAACTGCGTCGGCGCGCAGATCTAACCAGCGATACCCCCTATCAGAGGAATACAAACCAATCGATCACGGTTTGTAGATCCGTCCGGGCCATGGTAAGGTCCGCCCGGTGCAACGTTTGCACCTGTAGAGTCAACGGTTGAACGGTTGAGGACCAACAGAGTGAACCCAAATGGTCGTGTGTACCTGACAGCGCTCCTTGTGCTGGGCGTCCTCCTCCTGGTTCCGGGCACCGCCCCAGCGCAGGAGGAAGTGGACTTCAATACCTACATAACCGCGTGCGGGGTCCACTTCAAGAAAGTCGTCGAAGCGGACGGTGCCTGCCCCAAGATCCTGAAGAATATCCGGAACGACCTCGAGCTGGTCCGAGAGCAGCTCACCCACCCGCGCCTATGCACGGGCAAGCACCGGATGGCGTGCAAGGAGTGGGCCGAGGCCTCCATGAACACGCTGGACAAGCTTCGCGCACTCCTGGCAAACGTGAAGGATTGTCGGCAGGTGAACGTTGCGGCGCTCAAGCCGCTCCTGTGGCCCCTGACGCCGGCCAAAGCCTGCCGCGGGGACGGCGCGTACACGGATCTCCACGACTACATGAGCGGCAACCAGAAAATGGTGACAACGATCAGCGAATCCGGCACAGTGTATTCCTTCGAAAACCTGCCGATTCCTGCGGGCGATGACCTCTGGGGTCAGGCCCCGTACTGCGACCCGCCCCTCAGGCCGACTCGGAAGTTTGTCAGCCCGCTCCTTGAGTTCTACCTGACCCTCGCCTCCCTTGAGCCATGGCAGGCCTGCGCTATGCAGTGCAAGGAGCCCACACCGGCACAACGTCGTATCTTCAAGGCCCGAGACGCGCTGGCCGCTATCGAGAAAACCTACGAGGAGGTCCAAGCGGCCCGCTTTCATCGAGGCCAGACCCGCACCGAGGCCTTCGAAGCCCAGGGCATGACCGCGCATCCCTGCCGGGCCTTCGTTGCGCTCGACGTGCAATGTGAGCGACTCGACAGCGACCTGACCGTGGCCCGGGAGACCATCGCGACCCTCCTGCCCCAGGAGGCCCCGGCCACAGAAGAGATCCTGAACATCGAACGGCGGATCGAGGGCCTGGACATACAGGTCTCCCGCCTGGACGTGGACGCGCTCGCTGAGGAGTGCGACGCTGAGGACCACTTGGCGATCCAGTTCGAGGAGCGCCGTCGGACCCTGATCGATCAACTCCAGCGGGCCGAGGAGGTCAGCCTCGAAGCCTGGGAGACGTTCGCCCGCCTGGGCGGCCCCGGGGACACGTGCGAATACCACCTGGACTGCAACCTCCCGATGCTCTGCCAGGCCCAGGGTAAGGGAGAGAAGAGGTGCACGGCCAAGGTCTCCATGCAGCAGATCCTCGACCTTATGGAGCGCTCCAAAACCCTCGAAGCCGAGGCCTTCGCTTTCAAGATCTACGACGCAGGTGGTCTGCAGGAAGACGCTGGGCCCTCCCTCGACGCGTTGGACGCGAGGCTGAAAGGCGTGCGCCGTCAGCTCCTGGACCTGGGTTGGGAGGACGCTGTGGCCGGGTGGCGGGACGCGTTTCGTGCCTCAGTAGACGAGAAGGTCGATGTGCTCACCAAAAGGGCTGTTGCCACGCTCACCGTGCATGAGGACACCCCCAGAGAGGAACTGCGAGATCCCATGGCCTGCCGGCGCAGCGTCCGGGAACTCGAGGGCCTGGTGAGCGACCTGCGCGCGGCCAGGGAAGTCCTGGGCAACGAGGATCCAGTCACCAACCCCCGTTGGGTTTCAGTGCAGCTCTCCAAAGTCACAAAGGCCTCAAACGCATTGGACGAGGCCCAGGCGGCCTGCGATGAGCATTGCGTAGCGGTCGAACCTGAGACCGACTGGATGGTCTACAGCGCGGCCGCGGCAGGCGTGATCTTCATCCTCGTCATTCTAGGTTTCGTGGTCTTCCGGAAGCGGCTCCTGACCGGCCG
>CAYOTU010000262.1:0-5529 GCA_964406905.1 uncultured Myxococcales bacterium
GCAACAACGCTTCGGTGAAAGCGAAAAAAATCGCGGTGTCCCCCCGGCCCGCGGTGGCAGACCGGCACAAGGCCACGCCGCCGCCTCCCCTGCCCGTCCTGTCCAAGACGGGGACCGCTGCCGCATCCATCCCGGACAGTGACCCGACTGAGCTGACGAAGGCCCTCCACTGGCCGGACGTACTCCTGACCGTTGCGGCCCCGGACGTTGCACCTGGTGCCAGCGTCTCGCTTGAAATCATGGTCTCGCCAGCGTCCAGTCCCGCCCGGGTCGCCGGGGTGACGGTCACCGGAATCACCGAGGAAAACGGTGCCGTCTTTTTCCAGCGCGGCGACCTCCTCACAGACGAAGGAGGACGCATCCACGTCGAGGTCACCGTCCCTCGGGCCGAGGGCTTCCAGCAATTCCATGTCCTGGTCGCGGATGACAACCACCGCGTAGGGGTCACAAGGATCCGCATATGGGTCCGCACACCCCTTGAGATCCGGCCCGAGTTACCGGCCTCTCTCCGCGTCGGAGACCGCTTCATCGCTGCAGCGATAGTACGCAACCGCGCCATCGGGGATCGCACAGTGCTCGTACGAATCCGGGCTGCCGGGGCCGTGGTGGCCTCTGATCCCGTCCGCATCTCCCTGGCGGGCGGTGAAGAGCGCCGGATCCGCGTAAAGGCACACGCCCCCACTGTTGGTACGTCGATCTTCCAGGTTGCGGCTGCGACCCTCGGATCCGAGCACGCCCTGGTCCACGCGGAGTCTGAGATCCCCGTTATCCGGTCGACCCCTTTACTTCGAGATGCGGCCTACGGCACGGTGACGAACGCGCTTCGTATCCCCTTCCTGAACGCGAACGACGCGCAGACCATCCTCGGAGATCTGGAGATCTCGGTCGCAGCAGATCCGCGACTGATCCTCCACGACGCGCTCCTCCAATTCCTCGAGGACGACACCGACGGTTCCGAGCCCCTGGCGGGCCGGATCCTGGCCCTCTCCTCGCTCCGAGAAACGCTCGACGACATCTCCCTGGGCCGTGTAAGCCGCGGGGCCGACGCGGAACGTCTCCTGCGCGAAGCGATGGCCCGACTTCTGGAGCGCCAACAACCCGGCGGCGGCTTCGGCGCGTGGGCCCGCAGCCGCAGCCCCGACCCCTTCGTAAGCGCCTGGGCAGCGGCCGCCATGGCCGGTGCCCAGCGGATCAAAGCTCCGGTCCCCGACGAGGCTGTCCAAGGGGTCACCAGGTACCTGAGTAAGATCATCGAGAAAGCGCCTGCTGATCCAAGCGGATGGGGCACGGAGGCCCTGGTACTGCGCAGCCTTGCACTCCTTGGGGACGCGCCCTCAACCAACCTCGACCGGCTCTACCTGGCCGCGTCCGGCCGCCTGCCCGACACCCGGGCCACGAGTGTCCCTCACTACGCCAGAGCATGGCTCATGGAGGCCTTATCTTCCTTGGATCCTGCGGATGTCCGCATCGAGGAGCTTCACCGTCAGCTCCGAGAGGCGGCCGTAGAGAGGGGGGATGGCGTGACCTTCCCCGAGTCCCAGGAGACTACACGACCCGACGAGTTGCACACCCCGGACCGCACGAACGCGGTGGTCCTCCATGCCCTCCTCACGACTCGTCCCCACGACACCTTGATTCCCCGGATCGTCTCCGGCCTGCTGAGAACCTCCGTGGCCGGCCACTGGTCTACCACCCAGGTGGACGCCTGGGCTATCCAGGCCCTCGCCCGCTTCTATGACGGCCTCTCCCACACGCGCCCATCCTACGAAGTCCGGGCATGGGTTGGAGAACGCATGATCCTGGGCCGCAGGTTTCGACGCTCCGGGGACCAGGCCACCGCGCTCCTGCCTCTCCAGGAGGTCCTCAAGGCCGGGGCTGACGCCATCCGTATCGGCAAACGCGGTGAAGGACGCCTCTTCTATCGACTCGGCTTCGCGTCCAGCCCCGCATGGTCCGAGACACGCTCCGCTGATCATGGGCTGAGCGCGGAGCGCGCTTGGTCCCTGGCAGATACCGCGCATCCCCTTCAACCGACCGGTCCAGGACATTGGACCGTACAGGAGCACGAACAGGTTCGCATCCGGGTCCGCCTCGTCGTACCGACCACCCTGCACCACGTCCTGGTGGACGTGCCCCTCCCCTCAGGTCTGGTTCCCGTGGCTGCCGACGGCACACCGTCCACATGGGACCACGAGGAGGCCACCGCTAGCGGATTCCGTCTGGCCCGGGATCATCTGCCTCCCGGTGTCTACGAGTTCACCCGCGTCCTGCGCGCTGTCACGCCTGGCGAGTTTGTGGTGCCCCCTGTCCGGGCCCGGGCCCTCTACAACCCCGGAATCACCGGCCAGAGCGCTGCTGAAGTTCTTACCGTAGTCCCCTGAGCGCTGCCACAGTCGCTGGCTTTCCGGTTGACTTTCCCGGCCCGAAGACAAAGGATTGGGAGAACCGATCGCAACGGGAGGTCCCATGCGGAGTGCGAATTGCCAGGTCATCCTTCTCCTGATTCTGGTCGCGGCCGGCTGCAGCGCGGCCGGCGCGGACGCGTGGGTGGACAACGAGGCCCTCGTCGCGATCGAGACGGCCTTCAGCCCCTCCGAGTTGGAGCTGCTTCAGGCCGCTGCGGGCCCCCTGGACATCTCCAACGACGAAGCTGATCGCAAACTCACAGCGGTCCGCATCGATCCCGACGACCCCATCAAGGGCCCTGTGGACGCGCCCGTGACCATCGTAATTTTTACCGACTTCCAATGCCCATTCTGCACGCGCCACGCGGGGACCCTGGGCGACATCAAAGAGAAATACGGCGACCGGGTCCGGCTGGTCTTCAAACAGTTCCCGCTGGCCTTCCATCACCAGTCCCTCCCCGCGGCCAAGGCCTCGTTGGCCGCGGCACGTCAGGGTAAGTTCTGGGAGATGCACGACAAGCTCTTCGCCAACTCCCGCAGCCTCTCCCGGGAGAACTACTTCCTCTGGGCCACGGAGTTGGGCCTCGACCCGGCCAAATTCGAGGAGGCCTTGGCCGCGGAGAACGTGGCCACGCAGGTCGAGAGGGATATTGAGGCAGGGAGCAAACACGGAATACGCGGCACCCCGACCATCTTCGTGAACGGCGTAAAGGTCGTCGGCGCTCAGCCCTTTGGCAAAGTCGAGGAGGCAGTCATCCTGGGCCTCGGCAGGGCCTACATCCTCCTGCGCAAGGGCGTCCCCGAGGACGAGGTATATAACACCCTCGTAGGCACCGTCCCATCCGAGGGTGCCGCACCCGCACCTCGGGCAAAATCCAAGCGCCCCGGCTTTCTGCACCAAGACTGGAAAAACTAGGGCATCCCATGGCCACTCTACGATGGGGAATTATGGGCACAGCGTCCATAGCCACGCGAATCGTCGAGGCAATCCGTCTCAGCGAACACGACGAGGTCAGGGCCGTGGCGAGTCGCAGCAAGGCAGCGGCCAGCGCCTGGGCAGCGGCTCATGGCATCCCCGAGTCCTACGATAGCTACGATCAGCTCCTCTCTTCGGGCTCGGTGGACGTCGTCTACATCCCGCTGCCCAACACCCTCCACGCGGAATGGACCGTCCGAGCGCTCGACGCGGGTCTTCCGGTGCTATGCGAGAAGCCTCTGGCCGTGGATTCGGCTGGGGCCGCCAAGATCCTGGCCGCTGCCGAGCGCACGGGGCTCCCGGTGCTAGAGGGCTTCATGTACCGGTATCACCCCCTCTTCGAGACAGTCCGAACCCTCATTGGGGATGGAATCATCGGGACGGTTCGCTCCATCACCAGCCGTTTCACCTTCCTGGAGGAATCCCGGGACGGCATCGTCTGCTCGGCAGCGCTCGGTGGCGGCGCGCTGCTGGACGTGGGCTGCTACTGCGTGAACCTCTCCCGCATGATCGCTGGACGGGAGCCCCGGCGGGTCGCAGCGGCAGAGGTTCGCGGCAACGTGGACGACAACTTCATGGGCCTCCTTGAGTTTCCCGGGGGTCTCCTGGCTCAGTTCGAGACCAGCATCGTCACAGCAAAACGTCAGGGAGCGGAGATCCACGGCTCCACGGGCTCAATCCGTATCCCGAACCCCTGGCTACCGGGAAACGGCCCGACCCGATTCATCGTCCAGCGCCCCGACGAGGAGGACCAAGTCTTCACCGTTCCAGGCGCGAACACCTACGCGCTCGAGGTCGCAGACATCTCCCGGGCCATACGGCTGGGCAAGGCTCTGCAATGGCCCCTCTCCGATGCGTTTAAGAACATGACGGTCATTGACGCTCTGTTTCGTGCCGCAAAAAACGGTGGATGGCTCGATCCAGCGGACCACGAAGAGAATGTCGAGCGCACCGACGGTTACGGCTGACGGCTGCTACTCCACGTCCACGAAGGCCTTGATATACTGGGCGCGCTCGTAGAGTTCGGGGTTATCGGTGTGGAAGCGGCTGAGGCGGCCGCGAAACGAATCGACGGTATTAAAGCCATGCTCGTCCATCCAGGCTTCCAGTTCCCTGGCCATCTCGCGCAGATGCTCCACGCCGTAGCGATAGAGGGCCGATGTAACCTGAACAGCACCTGCCCCAGCCAGAAGCATCTTGGCCGCGGCCGTAGCGTCGTGGACCCCCGTGGATGCGCAGAGATCGCAACCGACCTGCCCGTATAGCAACGCCAGCCACCGCAAAGGCAACAGATGCTCCTCGGGCCCGCTGAGAGAGAGCCCGCCGGTGACCTTCAGCGAGGCCGTGTCCACGTCAGGATGGAAGAAACGGTTAAAGAGCACCAAGCCGTCGGCCCCGGCCCCTTCTATCTGCGCAGCCATCCGGGAGACGTTCGTGAGGTAGGGCACCAGCTTCACGGCGATGGGGATCGAGACCTCAGTGCAAACGGCTCGCACAGCATCTTGATACACCCACTCAATGTCCTCAGATGTACGGGAAGGGTCGGTCCCCAACACGAAGATGTTCAGCTCCAGGGCCTTGGCACCCGCTGCCTCGATCTTTCGAGCAAAGCCCACCCATCCCTCGGGAGAGGTGCAGCTCACGCTGGCGATGACCGGCACGTTGACCTTGGTAGCGGCCTCCTCCAACAGCTCAAGGTAGCTGCTCGGACCGTACTCCATGGCCACATCGGCCTGGAGGTAGGCCATCGCCTCGGGGTGCGCGTAGGCCGCCATGGCGGCCGCAGTCTCCTCGTACTCCATCCGAATCTGCTCTTCGAAGAGGGACTTGATCACAACCGCGCCCGCGCCCGCATCCGCGCAGCGCTGGATCCCGGTGATATCTTTGGTCAGGCCGCTCGCCCCGACGATAAAAGGGGAGTCCAGATCAAGACCCAGGTACCGCGTCTTCAACTCCGCCATGCTCCGCCTCTCCTGCTGGTATGTAGCAAATTCACTCCCACCGAGTTCGACATTGCCACAGCGTTCTCCCTGGATCAACCGGACTCAGGCTAGAGGCATCCGCGCTGTAGAGGTTTTTCGAGCCCCCCCGTTCCGATCCCAGCCGGGAGCCTGCGACCGTGGACCTGCAAGTTCTGAGCAACAGCAA
>CAYOTU010000263.1:0-2801 GCA_964406905.1 uncultured Myxococcales bacterium
CATCGAGGAGGGCCCGAAGGTCCATCCCCGATGAGCCAGGGGTCTGATAGGTCGGGATGTCCTCGGCCCCAACGCGGGGGTCGAGGCGCTCGATGAGGACGCGGAGGGAGCCGGTTGCGGTCACTGGGATGTCCCCGGCTTGCTTAGCGGCGACCACGACCACGGCCACCACGGTCACCACGGTCACGGTCACCACGGTCACGGTCACGGTCACGACCACCACGGTCGCTGTCACGATCCTGATCGCCGCCGCCGCCTTCGCCGCGCATCGCAGCCTTGTGGGAGAGGCGGATCTTGCCGCTGCGGCCGTCGATCTCTAAGACCTTGACCTTGACGACATCTCCCTCTTTCATGATGTCCTCGACCCGCTCGACGCGGTGGTCAGCCAACTCGGAGATATGACAAAGGCCATCGGTTCCCGGCATGATCGTTACGAACGCGCCGAAGTCCATGATCTTGGCCACCCGGCCCTCGTAGATCTTTCCGATCTCGGCCTCGGCAGTGTAGGACTCGATCTGACGCAGGGCCTCGGCCTTGGACTCCTCGCCCACGGCCGCCACGCGCACGGTGCCGTCATCGGTGACGTCGATCTGCGCGCCGGTCTCCTGGATGATGCCACGGATATGCTTGCCCCCGGGGCCGATGAGGTCCCGGATCTTGTCAGGGTTGATCTGGATGGTGACGATCCGTGGCGCGTACTCGTTGACCTCGGGCCTGGGCTCGGAGATGGTCTTGCGCATCTCACCGAGGATGTGGATCCGGGCCTCGGTGGCCTGGGCGAGGGCCTTGGCCAGGATCTCCTTGGACAGCCCGCTGATCTTGATATCCATCTGGATAGCGGTGATGCCGTCCTCGCTGCCGATGACCTTGAAGTCCATGTCTCCCATGTGGTCCTCGTCGCCGAGGATGTCCGTGAGGACCTCGATCTTGTCGCCTTCCTGCATGAGGCCCATAGCGATACCCGCAACCATCTTGGTCACGGGCACGCCGCCCTCCATGAGGGCCTGGACCGTAGAGCAGACGGTGGCCATGGACGAGGAGCCGTTTGACTCCAGGACCTCGGCGACGACGCGGATCGTGTAGGGAAAGTCTTCGTGGTTCGGGAGGATCCGCTTGGTGCCGCGCTCGGCGAGGTTGCCGTGGCCGATATCCCGGCGGGAGGGGCCGCGGGGCATCCGGGCCTCACCCACGCTAAACGGCGGGAAGTTGTAGTGCAGCATGAAGTGCTTGTGGTACTCGCCCGCGAGCGCGTCGATGCGCTGCTCGTCCTGCGCAGTGCCCAGGGTAATCGCGGCGAGGACCTGGGTCTCGCCCCGGGTGAACACGGCTGAGCCGTGGGTCCGGGCGAGGACACCGACCTCTGAGTGGATCTGGCGCACGGTCGTGGTGTCGCGCCCGTCGATCCGCTGGCCCTTGTCAAACAGGAGCCCGCGGGCAGTGGCCTTCTGGAGCTTGGACCAGTACCGCTTGGCCTCGTCCTTCCGATCCGCGTACTCGTCACCGAGGGCCTCGAGCATCGCAGCCTTGGCCTCGGACAATGCCTTGCTGCGGGCCTTCTTTACCTTGACCGTCAGGGCCTTGAGCAAACTCTTCTTGCCCTTCTTCTCCACGAGCTTGACGAGCGCCTCGTCCACCTCGGGGGCCGGCACGACGCGCTTCTTCTTGCCGAGCTTCTTCGCCAACTCCTGCTGAATCTTCAGGATCGGCTGCGCCTCGTCATGCGCGAACATGAGGGCCTCGACCATATCGTCATCGCCGACAAAGTCAGCCTCGCCCTCGACCATAACGATACCGTCCGTGCCCACCACAGCGGTGATGTCCAGGACAGACTCTTCGAGTTGCGTCTTGGTGGGGTTAACCACCAACTTGCCGTCGATCTTGCCGACCTTAACCGCGGCCACGGGGCCATCCCAAGGCACGTCGGAGATCATGAGCGCGGCGGACGCGCCGATGACGCCCAGGGGACTGGGGTCGTTCTCTTTGTCCAGGGACAGGACCTGGACCATGATCTGGATCTCTTGCCGGATGTGGGACTCGAACAGCGGCCGAATCGGCCGGTCGATCTGCCGGGCGGAGAGGATCTCGATCTCGGAAGGACGACCCTCCCGCTTGAAGAACCCGCCGGGGATCTTCCCCGCGGCGTAGGTCTTCTCCCTGTAGTCCACAGACAGGGGCAGGAAGCCCATGTCGCGGATGCCGTCGGACATGACCGCGGTCACGAGGACCTGGGTGTCTCCGTAGCGAACCATGACCGCGCCGTCGGCCTGCCGCGCGTAGCGACCCGTCTCGATACTGAGCGTACTGGCGCCGATTTCAATTTTCTTCTCTGTGATGTCGAACACTTTGGAACTCCTAAGAGGTGTTAGGGAAGAGAGGCCTGCTACTTCCGCAAGCCGAGGGACTTGATCAGCGAACGATACCGTTCGACGTCCTTGGACTTAACGTAATCCAGCATCCGGCGGCGCTTACCGACGAGCTTCAGCAGCCCGCGCCGGGAATGGTGGTCATGCTTGTGCGTCCGGAAATGCTCCGTGAGCTGCACGATGCGCGCTGTAAGCAGCGCCACCTGCACCTCGGGGGAGCCTGTGTCGGAGTCATGGGTTCGATGACTGTTGATCGTGTCGATCTTCACCTGGGGATCCAGCGGCATAGCGTCTCTCCTTTGCCTTGGTTCAAGGGCGCAGAAACCGAGGTCATCCCCGGAAACCGCATCCCCCGCCGTCGCTGTTTTTCACAAACCCGCGTACTTCGCGGGTCCTTTGTCGGGGGGACTATACCTATTGTCGATGGATTGTCAACGG
>CAYOTU010000263.1:2901-5523 GCA_964406905.1 uncultured Myxococcales bacterium
TCGTCGAGCGGCTCGACGTCGGGGATGGGGAGTTTGTCCTTGCAGTGGACGCTGTCCGGGTATCGGGCACAGCATTTTTCGGAGGTGGATCGGCCCTCCTGGAGTTCATAGTCCCCGGGAACGCACTTGCAGTGCTTCCCTCGCCTGGAGACTGGCTCCTTGGAGCGGAAGCGGACGTCGCAGTCGTCCGGGGTCCTGGTCTCTCCCTTCTTCAGAATCGCGCCGTAGATCCGGCACTCCTTGTCCCGGTAGGAGATCGCCCAGAAGAGGCGTTCATCGGGCATCTTGAGAACGCTGAAGTCCCGCACCACGGGGTGCCCCTTCTTGCACTCGTCGACCTTCACCCACAGGGGGATCTTCATCTTCCCGGGAATGTCGGCGGAGCCGCCCCCCGTCGTGTCCGCGCCGGAGCATGCGCCGAACAGCATGACACCGAGCAGGACAGGGATCAGACGCTGGCTCACTCCCCCTCCTCGGTGGGCACGAAGTCCATCTTCGTGGCCTTCTCGACCACCTTCTCGACCGTGGTCTCCACCTTGGTGTCCATCTCATCGAAGCGCTGGGTCACCCGCACCTCGCTCTCGGTGATCTTCTCAGAGAGATCGGTACGGACCTGGACCACGTCCTTGGCGATGCCGTCGATCTTCTTATTCAGGTCGCGTTTCAAGAAGCGCAGGTAGGCCTTCTCAGCCTTTTTCCCCAACTCCTCCTTGATGTACTCGAAGTCCTCGTTCACCTGACTGACCCGCTTCTCATAGGATTTTCGGTCAAGCTCAGCGTCCTGCTTGTTCCGCTCCATGTCCGTGCTGACCTGACCGATGAGCTGGGTGAGGTTTGTTCCCTTGAGGTCGAGCTGCTCCCGAAGCGTGACCAGCTTTTGACCCGTCTCCGCTGCGGCGACCTTGACCTCCCTCTTGAAGGTCTCCAGGGCCTCCGTCAACTCACCGATGCGCTCGTCGATGCCCGGCAGCCGCGTCTCGATCGCACTGATCCGATCAGCGAGGCGACCGTCCTCAGCCTTGGAGGACAGGGAGACCTTGCCCATGTCCTGCTCCAGCGTAGCCTTCTCGGTCGCGAGACCGTCGATATGCTTTGACAGGTCCATCGCGTAGTAGCCCAGCACAGCGAGCCCAGCGGCCAGGACCATGGTGATGGCCAGGAAGACCCAGAGGAGCGCAGGCGCGCCCTTCCTGGCGACCCCGTCGCTGTCGTCCTTCTCGTCGCTGAGATCGATGTCGTCGAATTTACCCATTATCTTGTCTCCACGGGTTACGGGTTCGATGTACAGATGCTACGTCAATCAACGAACCTGCGCAAGGTGAGGTTATTCCGGGGATGCTCGTCAAGCTCGCGGCTCTGATTGATCCGAGCAGCGAGCTCGTCGAGCCTGTCGTGCCGCTGCCTACAAACCCTTCGGGGGCTGGGCGATGAAGCCCTTCTTTATCAGCATCTCGGTCTCGCCGCGCGCACGACGGATTATGGTCTCTGCTACGTCAAAGGCCTCGGAGGGGGTGAGCTTGATGCGGGCTACTCCCTGTTCGATGGCCTTCTGCCCCACGGCTACGGCCTCCCTCGGGAAGATCTCCCACTCGTCCATGGTCGGGATGATGTAGTCATCGTGGATGCCCTTGTCCTCTGCACATTTCGCCAACTCCACCGACGCGGCGATGCACATCTCGTCGGTGATGGTCATGGCGCGGACATCGAGGGTGCCACGGAAGATCCCAGGGAAGCCCACCGAGTTGTTCACCTGGTTGGGGAAATCCGAGCGCCCGGTGGCCACGATGCGCGCACCGGCCTCTTTGGCCTCCCATGGCCAGATCTCGGGCACCGGGTTTGCGCAGACGAAGACGATGGAGTCCTTCGCCATCTTGGAGATCCACTCCTTCGGGATGACGCCGGGCCCCGACTGGGACAGGGAGATCAGCACGTCAGCACCTTCGAGGGCCTCATCGAGTGTACCCTCGAAGAGCTGCGGGTTGGTCTGCTCCGCTAGCTGTTGCTTCACGGGCTCGGACTCGGCCAGGCCGGGACGCTTCCTGTGGATCCCGCCCTTGCGGTCGATCAGGATCATCTTGTCGCCATCGCAGCCGGCAGCAAGCAGCAGGCGGGCGATAGCGATGTTGGCCGCGCCCGCACCATTCTGGACGACTCGGACCTTGCCCATGGACTTGTTCACGATCTTGAGCGCGTTCATAAGGCCCGCGACGGTCACCGCGGCGGTGCCCTGCTGGTCATCATGCCAGATCGGGATGCGCGCCTCAGCGCGGAGTGTGTCCAGAATCGTGAAGCACTTGGGCTTCGCAATATCCTCGAGGTTTACGCCCCCGAAGGACGGCTGGAGAAGCTTCACCGTCCGGATAATCTCGTCCGGGTCCTTGGTGTCCAGGCAGATCGGGTACGCGTCCACGCCGCCCAGGTACTTGAAGAGGATCGCCTTGCCCTCCATCACTGGCATCGCTGCCTCCGGGCCGATATCACCAAGGCCCAGGACCCTGGTCCCGTCCGAGACCACGGCCACCGCGTTGGCCTTGTTGGTCTGCTCGTAGGCCTGCTCAGGGTCCTTGTTGATCGCCATGCAGGACGCTGCCACGCCGGGGGTATACCAGACCGAGAAGTCCT